>NSHR01000015.1 GCA_002737115.1 Gemmatimonadota bacterium
GTCTTCTCGTTCAAGACCGGTCGTGATGCCTCCAGCCGCACCTTCCCGGAGTCGGGCACGAATAAGGGCTTCCATCCCGCGTCGCACCACGGTGGACGCGAGTCGGCGATTCTCGAGTTCAATCAGATCAACCGCTACCACATGTCGATGCTGCCGTACTTCCTGCAGCGCCTGCAGGAGACGAAGGAAGGCGACGGCACGATGCTCGACAACACGACGATCATGTACGGCTCGCCGATGGCCGACGGCAACATCCACAACCATCGCCGCTGCCCGCTGCTGCTCATGGGCGGCGATGCGAATTTGGTGCCGGGTGGCACGCACCTCCGCGCGCCGGATGGCACGCCGATGGCCGATGTGATGCTGTCGCTGCTGCACAAGTACAACATCGACGTGCCGAGCTTTGGTGACAGCTTGTCGCCGTTCGCGCTTTACGCCTGAGACGACTGATGATCGATCGAAACGGAGTCCGGATCGGCGTGGTAAGTGCACTCCTGCTGTTGTCGGGTGCGCTGTCACCGGTTGCGGCGCAGGATGCGCGATCCGTGGTGCGGGTGGCCACGGCCAAGCCGGCGGCCCGTGAGACACGCGTCGCGCCGGCCGTCGCCGACGCGGCGATGCAGGGCGACATGGCGAAGGTGCGTGCGTTGCTCGCGCAGCAGAACGATGTAAACGTGGCGCAGGGCGACGGCATGACCGCGTTGCACTGGGCCGCTGATCGCGGGGATGTCGCGATGACGGCGCTGTTGCTGCGTTCCGGCGCGAAGCTCACGGGCACGACGAAGAACGGCGGCTACGCGCCGCTGCACGTGGCGTCGCGAGCCGGCCATGGTGCGGTGGTGCAGGCCCTGTTGGCGGCCGGTGCCGATGCAAAGACGCTCACGTCCACGGGGGCGACGGCGATGCACCTGGCCGCCTCGGCCGGTGACGTGGCGTCGGTGAAGGCGTTGCTGGCACACAAGGCCGATCCCAATGCGCTCGAGTTGGCGTGGGGACAGACGCCCCTGATGTTCGCGGCGGCCGAGAACCGCGGCGATGCCGCGCGTGCGCTGTTGGCTGGCGGCGCCGATGCGTCGATCCGCACCAAGTTGGTCAATCTTTCTGAAGAGCTGGCGCGTCAGCAGGCGGCGGCCAAGAAGCGGAACGAGGTGCTCTTCTCGTATCTCCCGCAGAAGACGCGCGACTCGATCATCGATGTGTCGGTCAAGGCGGCCGAGAAGTTGATGGCCGACGCGGCGGCAGCGCGCACTCGTGCGGGCGCGATGGCGGGTATGGCCGCTCCGGCGGCTCCGGCGGTTGCAGCAACTCCGGCGACTGCGGCGACGCCCGCAGTTGCGGCAGTTGCTGCGACTCCGGCGACTCCGGCGGCGACCGCGACCGCACCGAAGGCCGATCCCGCACTGCGTGGCTACAAGATTGGGGTCGCGGCACCGCCGACCACCGATCTCACCGCGGCGCAGATCCAGCAGGCGATCGAAGCCGGCCACGCGATGTTCTCGAGTGGCACAGTGGTCAAGACCACCGAGTCGGCCGAGCTGTTTGAAGGGCAGGTGGCTGGCTACGAAGGGACCGTGGGCAGCATGGGCGGCATGACGGCGCTGCATCACGCGGCGCGTCAGGGCAACATCAGTGCGGCAATGGCCCTTCTCGATGGCGGCGCGAAGATCGATGAAGTCACCACCAGCGACAGCAGCACCGCGCTGCTCATGGCGGCGATCAATGGACAATTCGATCTGGCGATGGCGCTCGTGAAGCGCGGCGCGAGTGTGAAGATCGGCAGCAGTGCTGGTCTCACGCCGCTGTACGCTGCGCTGAACACGATGTGGGCGCCGCGCTCGCGCTACCCGCAGCCGCAGGCGGTGCAGACGCAGAAGGTCACGCACCTCGAGCTGATGGACGCGATGCTGACTGCCGGGGCCGATCCCAATGTCCGCCTCAGGAAAAACCTCTGGTTCTTTGCCTTCAACAATTGCGGCAACGCCAACTGCGGCCTCGAGGCCCTCGACGGCACCACGCCGTTCTGGCGCGCGGCGTACGCGGTTGACGTCGACGCGATGAAGATGCTGAAGGACCGTGGAGCCATCGACACGCTGCCATCGGTGCGTCCGGTGGCGGCCAATCGGGCGAATCGCGCGCGGATTGCCGGCGGTGCCGGTGGCGCGGGTGGTCCGGGTGAATTGCCTGGGTCGTTTGTAGTGCCGACTGCCATCGACTCCGCGTCGAAAGCGGTACCGCCCGGCATCGGGGTCTATCCCATTCATGCGGTGGCCGGTGTCGGATATGGCAACGGCTTTGCCGGTAACTCACATCGTCACGCCGCCGACGGGTGGATGCCGGCCATGAAGTACGTGGTAGAAGTGCTGCATGCCGATGTGAACCAGCGCGACGTGAACGGCTATACGCCGTTGCATCATGCAGCCGCGCGCGGCGACAACGACATGATCAAGTATCTCGTGAGCAAGGGTGCCGATCCGAAGGCCGTGGCCCGCAATGGCATGACGACGGTGGACATGGCGAACGGTCCTGTGCAGCGTCTGCGTCCGTTCCCCGACACGATCCAGCTCCTCGAAAAGTTGGGTGCCACGAACAGCCATCGCTGCGTGGCCTGCTGATCCTCGGCAGTCCGTCCGACAAGACAACGCGGCGCCGTCATGCATGACGGCGCCGCGTTGTCGTTCGGGCTGCTTCGCAGCTGCTTCCAGCCTTGTTAGGGCTTCTTCTCGCCGGCCAGCAGCAACCCCATGTGATCCTGGGCCTGCTGTAGCGCCCCTTCGCCGTCGCTCCAGCCGATGCGGCCGTCGGCGTTGTGGTCGGAGCCCGCGATGAGCTGATCGCAGATTGAGACTAACTGCGAGACGAGCGCCGCCGCCGCGGCCGCCGTGGTGGCCGCCTGAATCTGTTTGGCGAGCGCGATCGCCTGATCGCCGCGCGTCATCGCGCTTCGTGCTGCGGTGGCGATGTGTGTCGTGTGCGTCTTGACGTTTGCCGACGCCGTCGGCTCCTTGGCGGCCAGCTCCACGTGCTGGGCAATACCACCGGCGGCGCGCTTCATGCCGAAGCCCTTGCCGGGGCCGCTGGGCGCCTGCGTGGGGTCAATCGCATGAATGACGTGACCGGCGTGCGTCTGCATGGATTGGAGGTTGTCCGGCGTGCGCGCCGAGAAGGCGGCGTGCTGCGCGGCAATCCGCGCTTCAACGAGCGCCATCGGTAGGAAGCCCGACTTGTCCGGCGTGTCCATGAAGCTCGACACCACATGGCCCAGATGCGTGCCCACGAGTCCGGGCGGGAGCGACGACGCAGCCACCGCCCCCGGCGCCAGCGGCGCGGCCGCGACGATGCCCGGTAGCGGCGCGCCAGTCACGACCGAGAGTATGCTGTCGAACTGCGCCCGCAGTGTCGCATTGCTGCTCACCATGAAGCGGCGCTTCGAGAACACCGAGTCGGCCATTCCCTTCTTGGCCAGCGCCTCGGTGATCATCTCACGCTTCTTCTGCTGCAGTCCCAGCTGCGCTTCCTTCGTCTTGTTCTTCTGCTCGGCTGCCTTGTTGTCGCTCGAATCGTGAATCGCCGAGACGATCAGGTGCGCGTCCACTAGCGCGCGCACTTCGGCGAGCGTGAGCGTGGGAGCGGACGCCGCCGACGAGGTGCTCTGTGCAGCAAGGGGCGCGGCGGCGAGAAGCGCAGCCGTGCAGGTCAGCGCCAAAACGGCGCGCGAGCGGACAGGGAGGACCATGGTGTCCGGGAGGTGGGAGTCAATCGGCGACGCGTCTTTCACGCGCCCTGCAAAACTATACGCATTCGACGCGCTCTCCGCTCTGGCGAAGTTGCGCTTTCGGCGGCATCGTCCCGCATCCGCCTTTGTATGACCCCCCGAGTACTCCCACCGTTCAACCGTTCCGAGGCTCTGCCATGACCCGAGGCATTCTCCCGCCCACCCCCCATCGCGCCGCGCGATGGCTCCGCGACTCGCTGCGTGTATCTGTTCTGGGTGCGGCGCTGGCCAGCGCCGTGGCCTCCACGGCGCTCAGCGGCACCGTCAGCGCCCAAGGCGGACCGCCAAACGAGGCCCAGCGTGATCCCCGCAACCGAGGCGGTGGCACGTGTACCGCGAATGCGTACAACTGCGTAGACGCCGTGAATCCGCTCCCCGCCCCCAACACGGTGTGGATGGAAGAGATGACCTGGATGGACGTGCGTGACGCCTTGAAGGCCGGGAAAACCACCGCGATCATCGCCACCGGCGGTATGGAGCCGAACGGGCCGTGGTTGGTCACGGGCAAGCACAACTATGTCCTGCATACCAACTGCGACGCGATTGCGCGGAAGCTGGGCAATGCGCTGTGCGCGCCGATCGTGAAGTTCGTGCCCGAAGGCAACATCAGTCCGGCCAGCGGACACATGGCGTCGCCCGGTACGATCAGCATGCGCGAAGAAACGTTCCGTATGGTGCTCACGGATCTGGTGCACAGCCTGAAGGCGCACGGTTTCACTCGCATCATTCTGATCGGCGATAGCGGCGGCAACCAGTCGGGACAGCGCTGGGTCGCGGATTCTGTGACCAAGATCTGGCAGGGCTCGCCGATCGTGGCGCACATCCAGGAGTACTACGACTACGCCAGCGTGTCGAAGCACATGGAGCAGTTCGGCGTGAATCAGACGGTGGCCGAAGGGCTGCACGATGATGCGGAGATTTCGCTCAACATGTTCATCGACGATCCGAAGTCGATTCGCTATGACGAACGGGCCACGGCGAAGAAGCTGACGATCAATGGGGTGTCGCTCGCCGACCGGAAGAAGGCGACGGTGTGGGCGAAGCAGATCGTGGAGTTCCGGGCGAAGGTCACGACGGAGGCCATTGAAAAGGCCACGGCGAACAAGGGCACGCTGCCCGCGCCGCCGCGTCGCCCCGCCGGGAACTAAACGCGCTAGCTTGAAGGCATGTCGATTTTTCGCTCCACCCGCCGGCACAGTCTGCTCGCCCTGACCGCTATCGGTCTGGCCGCCTGTGCCGGTGATCGTGCGCCGGCACCGTCGCCGTCAACCGATGCGCCGATCGTGTCGCTGCTTCCGCCGCTGCCCCAGCTGTCGAAAGAGTTGCGGGAGGTCGTGCCGCCGGATCTCGATCTCGCCTTCGGTACAGACTCTGTGCGCCTGACGATCTCGGTGGAGCCGGGAGCCCGCGTGAATGCGCTGCTGCCCCCCGTGCTCGATGCCGGGGATGGTCGCCGGTTTTTGCTGCGCGCGCCCACCGTGACCGAAGACAGCGCCTATTTCGTGGAGCGCGCATCGGTCACCATCGCCCGTTCCGCGCTGCCCATTCGCGGCACGCTGCGCACCAGCTTCTGTCGCAGCGACGAGCGACTCTGCCGCAGTGCCGAGCGCGCCGTGCTGCTCGAGGATCGGTAAGCCTCGACCACCTAAGCGCCAAAACAGCCAGAACACGGATCCGTGTTCTGGCTGTTGCTGTTGTCGGCCGCGCGGAGAGCTACTTGACTCGCGCCCGCTCCAACTTCGTCGTCATGCCGTCTTGCGCCGCGAGAATCACCACGCCACCCCGGCCGAAGCCTACAATGCTGCGGTTCTCTGGGATCTGCACCCGATCCACCACCTCGCCCTTGGCGTTGATCACGTCGTACACCGCGCCACCGGGTGTCGGCTTTGTGGGAATCGTGCGCACCCAGATGTTGCCATCGTCGTCGGCCTTCGCACTCGTGGCGAAGAAGGCTGGCTGGTAGTCGGGCAGGTCGCTCGGCGACACATAGTTGATCTGCGGCGCCATGATCTGCGGAGCCGCACCGCCGCCCGGCGGGCCACCGGCACCGCCGCGGGTGTCGAAGCGCATCACCATCGTCGGCGCCGCGCCACCAGCCGCGCCGCCCGCCGCGCCACCGGTGCCGAGCGCGGCACCGAATGCCGCCGCCATCGCGTTGCCCTGTCCCGGATTCGCCGCCGCTGCGCGATCACGAATCGCCTTCACCGAATCAATCAGCGCCACCTTCTGCTCGTCGGAGAGACGCTTCCAGTCGAACGCCATCTTAGGCGACGCCCGATGCGTGCCGTCGGGTGACATCCAATCGATGTGGTAGTCCTTGCCGCGGATCAGCGCCACATCGCCGTCCGAGGTGACGACCCAGTCATCGACGACCGGCAACGGATTCACCTCGATCGAAATGCTGATCTTCCCGTCGTCACTGCGCGTCATGTTGGTGTTCGTCTTCGGGATCTTGATGAATCCCACCGTGTCCACCGCGCGTGACTGCAGATTCACCCGCACGATCGCCATCGTGTCGGCAATCGACGGCATCGTGGGCGCGCCGGTCGGTCCCATCTGCATGCGGAACCCCGGCATGCCGCGGTACACCAGATAGCCGTTGCTGTAGTACGCGCCGGTACCGAGTCCGCCAGCGGCCAGCATCATGGCGTCCTGCGAGCGCGGCACCGACATCACACGGCCGATCTTGCCCGCCGGGTCGATCACCAGCATCGACAGCGACGCCGCGTCGACGAACAGCGTGGAGTCACCACGGAACGCGATCAGACTGCCCGAGCGCGGGCCGTACGCATTCGCCGTGCTGCTCGTGGAGTCGGCCACGATGCTGACCGTTTTTAATGTCGAGTCCACCAGCAGCACGCGACGGCTGGTGGCATCGTTGATGAGCAATCGGCCGCCGGGCAGCGCCCGCACGTTGTTCACCATGCCCAGCGAATCGGTGGTGGTAGCGTGCACCGCACCGAGTGGCCGGATGGGGGGACGCGTCTGCGCACCCAGCGCCGGGACAAGCGCCAGCGCAGTCAGCGTGAACAGGGAAACGCGATATCGGATCATGAATGCGGTACCGTAAGGAAGGTGGAATCGAGGAGTATCGCGTGCGAAGCCGTGGGCATGATCACCGGCGCATGATGAGGGTTTGTGCGCCGCCACTCAGGCCGCCACCCATGATCATCGCACCACCGCCGGGAATCATCATGCCACCGCCACCACCTGATGTGGCCGAACGGATCGACTTGAGGTAGCGATCGTCGAGTGCACTGGCCACGAACGGCGGCAGCTTGCGACGCTGCGCGTCGGTGAGTAGCGCCTTCACCGCCGGTGCGTATGTACGCAGGATGTCGATGCTCGCTTCACGCGCTTTGACATACTGCGCGTAAACGTCGTTGTGTTCGTATCGCTCGGGGAGGTCGGCGAACCGCTTCGAGATCGGTGCCCAAATAGAATCCAGGCGCACCGTGTAGCGGCGGTTCATCGTGGCTAAACTGTCGGCCTGATCGGACGACAGTTTGAGCGTGTCTTGATCGCGCAGAATCGTGGCCAGCGGATTCGGCACGCCGCCGTTGCCAAACTGCGCCTTGATCATCGCTTCGCCCGCCTTCGTGCCATTGGTGCGACGGCCGCGGTCGAGCGACTGCGTGAGCAGCTGGCGCTCGCGGGTGGGGCCGATGTCGTAGCGCAACTGCGCCGTGATCGTGACCGGTGTGCGGAAACTGTTGAACTGCGGGTTGGTGGCGCCGAAGCGTTGGTTCACTTCGTAGGTGTAGCGCTTCGTGGTCGGATTGAAACCGCGCACGTACAGCAGCGACTGATCGAGGAACGGCTGCTGTCCCCAACCGCGCAGGTTGTTCTCACCGTGCAGCATCAGGTCGGCGGCGCCGAGCGGATTGGACAGGTTGAACGAGAGGTTTGCGCGCTGCGGCAAGCGCAGTTTGATCGGGTTGAACGAGATCGACAGATTGGCGGAGCTCACCCACGGCCCCTGACAGCTGTTGCGGGCGGCCAAGGCGCCGAGCTGTGACGACAGGCACTCGCGGGCCACCCGTGAACCGTTGGTCAGCAGCGCCTGCATGCCCGCCGCCGTGGCCGCATCGCTCGACGCCGGATTGAACACGAACGCCCGATCGTTGCCGAAGCCGTCGCCGTTCACGTCGCCACCGATTGTGGGTGTGAACGGCGTGCCCGCGCGGAACTGGCCGAACCACCCCAAGCGAATGAAGTCGAAGGCGTTGTAGCTCAGGTTGTAGGTGAGCTGATGGCGCGAATCAAAGGGTGAGCGCGACCAATTCACTGCCAGCGGATTACCGGCCGTGCTCGTGAAGCCGCGGAACTGCTCGCGCACGTTTGAATACGTGTAGCTGATGCTCCAGCTGAAGTTCGTGCTGAAGTTCGTCGGCGACAGGCGGACACTCCCTTGTGCACTCTGCGAATTGAGATCGCTGCGTTGCTCCGTCACGCGCTGGAATTGCGGCGCCACGCGGCCGTCGCCAGCGGCGATGGCACCGGTCATCGGCACGATACTGCTGGGCAGCACGTACACCGGACGACCGGCCTCGTTGTCCAGCACAAAACGCTGGAGGCCGGCGAAATTGCGATCCACGAAGCTCGACTGACGCGTGTTGCGCGAGTATGTGGCGTCGAAGCTGGCATTGACGTGGTTCCAGAGCACCGGCCCCGACCAGCTCAGGTTCGACCGCAGGCTGCTGGGCGCGGCATAGTCCTTCGCGAACAACGTCACGTTCGGGGCGCCGTTGGAGAACACGGTGCCCGTGCTGCCGTCGGCACAGCGCGTCGGAATGCGTGCAGGATTGCCGTACGCGTTCCAATCGGGAATCGGTGTGGCTGGCCCCACGCAGGCAAGCTGCTGAATCGCGCTGGCCAGCCCGGTATTGTCGATGGCCGAACCAACCAGCGTGGCCTGCGGCGTGTTCTGAAACACGCCGATGCCGCCACGCACGACTGCGCGCGGGCCACGAAAGGCGCCATCGAACGCGCCGATCTGCGGGCCCGTGCCGTACTGCCACGAGAAGCCAGCCCGCGGGCTCACGAACACGCCATTGGGCACGAGATCGTTGCGTACACCAAGCAGACGCTCCACCTCGGTGTTGCGCGCGGGGGTATCGAGGTACTGGTTGGCATCCACCCGCACGCCATACTGGAACTGCAGGCGATTGGTGCGGCGGTACGAATCGCCGAGCGAGATCGCGCCCACCATCATGCTGGAATTGCGCTCGCGAGGGGAGAGCGTGCGCGTGAACGAGATCGGAATGCCTGCCTGCAGATCGCCCAGCGAGTTGTAGGCGAACGTGCCCAGCCGATTCACCGTCTGATCCTGCGACGAGCCATCGCGCCGCACTTCGGTGCCCAGCTTGAGCCGGTGCTTGTTGTTGGCGCTGAACCACGACAGCGTGTTCATGGCCGACAGGCTGTGTGACGTCTGTGATGTGCCCAGAAACTGATTGCCGCCGAAGGCGAGACTTTGTACGCCGTTGGTGCCGTCGCCGAAATTTGAGTTCACCCGCACGCGCCCGCCCGGCAGATCCATGTACGGCGAGCCGTCGTTCTGCGAGGCGCTAATGCCGCCCGATGTCTCGGTGAGAATGCCGATGCCGCGCAGCGTGACGTAGCCGCTGTGGCGTCCCTGCAGGCCGCCGCTGGTCGACGTGCGCTCACCACTGGTGGTCGGTAGCCCGGTGCTCAGCGGCGACGCGGGATTCTGGTTGTTCCAGCTGCCGTTGAACGTGAGGTTGTAGGCCGCSCCACTCGTGCTGGACGGCGGCGTGAAGTCGATCGCACCGAATACCGAGCCTTGATCGCCAAGCCGGCTGGAGGGCAGTCCGCTGTAGCTGATCGGCACCTTCGCATTTTGCAGAATGCCCACCAGGCGCTGCACGGAATCGGCCGCCACGCCCGACGCCTGCAATCCGGTGCGCGACGTGTTCAGCAGCGTCTGCAGGTCGTTGCTGCGACGACCCAGCTGAAACGACACGTTGTAGAACGCCTTGTCGAAAATGAGCGGGCCCGACACCGATCCGCCCAATGAGCCATTGGTGTACTCCTGCCCATTCGCGCGCGCGGCCGCATCGCTCCACTGCATCGGAGGGGCATCGCCCACGAAGCTCAGCCCTCGGCCAATGAAATTCGACCCGGGACGCGTGCGCAGGCTGAACTGACCGCCGGAGAATCCACCGCGCGACACGTCGTACGGCGACGTGATGAGGGAGCTGAGGACACTCGCATCGCGCGGCAATCCGGCGCCGCCAAACATCATGCCGTTGAGCGTGGTGTTGTTCTGATCGGCGCCGAGTCCAAGCACCGAGAAGCCGTTGGCACCGCCGTCCTGACCGGGCACCAGCTGCACACCGGGCAGCGTCGCGGCCATCGCCGCGAGATCCCCCATCTGGTCGGGCGGCAGCGCACTGTTGGTCTGAATCACCCGCTCCGTACCGCCGATATCCGGCTGCACGTCGTTGCGCGACACCTTCTCACGCGCAGCGGTCACCTTCACCGCGTCGAGTACGGCGCCGACCCTCGACAACTTGGCGTCGGCAATGAGAATGTCTTCGTCGGCACCGCGCTTGAGTTCAAACCGCTTCACGCCGTAGCCGAGCGCAGTCACGGTGACCAGGTAGTCGCCGTCGCCGCCGGGGAACGTGACSGTAAAACGACCGGCGCGATCGGTGCGGGCCGTGCGGTTCACGTTGCCGGAAATCGACGTGACCACCACCGCC
>NSHR01000016.1 GCA_002737115.1 Gemmatimonadota bacterium
CGGCGAGCACGGCAATTACGAAGAAACGACGGAGCACGTCGGGGAGGGATTCGGGGGGAGCGGACAGGGTGCGTCCCTAAGGCTACGTGCTAGCCCTTGTGCGCGTTTCGACACGGTGAGAACGGCGCTAGAACTCCCCGATGAACCCAACTTCTGGCTGTAGTTCGTAGCCGAACTGTTTCTTTACGGCGGTCTGCGCGTGCGCCACCAGCGCCCGCACGTCGGACGCGGTGGCGTGCCCGAGATTGACCAGGATGTTGGCGTGGATGTGTGAGATCTGGGCGTCGCCCACCCGGAAACCCTTGAGGCCGCACTGATCGATCAGGCGACCGGCACCCACGCCCTCGATCTTCTTAAAGATCGAGCCGGCGCTGGGATGGACCTGCAGCCAGGGGTGCCGAGATCCGCGCCAGGAGAGGTTTTCCTGCAGGATCTGGTGTAGCCGRGCCGGATCACCCTTCGTGAGCTGGAACGTGGCGCTCAGCACCACGTCACGCCGATGGTGAAACACCGTGTCGTCGTAGCCGAACTTGATGTACYCGGCATCCACCACCCGACGATCSCCCTCCACGGCCAGGATCTCGCACGACTCGAACACCTCGGCAATGAACATCGTCCGCTCGCGCTCGGGGGCCGGCGACAGAAAGTGCAGGTTCTGCCAGAGGGCCCCGCCCACGGTGCTCGGAATGCCGATGTAGTGCTCGAGACCCGACCAGCCGGCGCGTGCGGTGTCGAGCACCAGATCCTGCATCACGGCGCCGCTCTCGGACCAGAGCTTCCCCTCGGGGGAGATCGTGTGGGCGGCCGCCGCATTCCGGATCACGAGGCCGCGGATGCCGCGATCACCGATCAGCACGTTGGCGCCCAAGCCCAGCACGAACCACGGCACGCCCGCCAGCCGTGCGGCCGCGATCGCCGTTGCCAGTTCATCGGCCGTCTGTGCCTCCAGCAGCACATCGGCCGGACCGCCGATGCGGAACGTGGTGTACGGGGCCAGCGGTACACTGAGCCGCAGTCGGCTGCGGTCCAGCGGGCGTTCGGAAGCGGATGCCGCGACGAGGGCGTCGGCAATCTGGGTGGGAGTCATACTGAAAGATTCCCCGCAGCGGGTTCGTACGCCATCGTTCGGGTGATACCGCCTGCCCCTTCCTCTTCCGACGTCGCATGCCCGCACCCTTCGGCGCCCGGCCGTCCCACCGGTACCTCCTCACCGCCGCCCTGCTCGCGGTGGCCATCCCCGCGGCCACGCCGCAGCTGCTGCCGGCGCAGTCCCGCGCTGAGCTGGCCAAGGTGGTGCGCCGCAAGGTGCTCACGAACGGCATGGAAGTGATCGTGGTGGAAAACCACGGCGTGCCAATCGCGACGCTGGAAATCGATGTGCGGAACGGCGCGTTCACGCAGAGCCCCGAGTACGCCGGTCTCGCGCACATGTATGAACACATGTTCTTCAAGGCCAACCGGGATCTGCCCGACGCCGAGGCGTTCAACGATCGCGCTGCTGAACTGGGCGCCGTGTTCAACGGCACGACGCAGGAAGAGCGCGTGAACTACTTCCTGTCGCTGCCCGCTGATTCCGTGGCCGGTGGCCTGCGCTTTCTGGCCAGCGCACTGATTAACCCGACGTTTCGCGACGACGAATTAAAGCGCGAAAAGGAAGTGGTGCTCGGGGAGTACGATCGCAACGAGGCACAGCCTGGGTTCGCCTTTCAGCAGAAGGCCACGGAGCTGCTCTATCCCGGCCAGTTCAGCCGCAAGAATACGATCGGTGATCGCACGGTCATTGCGAATGTGACGCCGGCGCAGATGCGCGAGATTCAGCGCAAGTACTACGTGCCGAACAACAGCGCGCTCATCGTGACTGGCGATGTCGATCCGGAGCAGCTGTTCGTGCTGGCCGAGCAGGTGTTTGGCGCCTGGCCGCGCGGCGCGGATCCGTTCAAGGCGGATCCCATCCCGCCCATTCCCGCACTCGACGGTAACAAGGGGCACATCAGCGAAGAGCCGATTAACGCCGTGGCCGTGCTGATTCAGTGGCAGGGGCCGAGCGTCGGCAAGGATCCGGGCGCGACGTTCGCCGCCGACGTATTCAGCGACGTGCTCAATACGCCGGGGTCGACCTTTCAGAAAAATCTCGTCGACACCGGATTGTGGCAGGGCGTCGGGGTGAACTACTACACGTTGAATCAGACCGGTCCGATTTCGATTAGCGGACAAACCACACCCGACAAGTATCGCGCGGCGATGGCTGCTTTGGAGCGCGAGATCGCGCGCTTCACCGATCCCACCTACGTGACCACGCGCGAACTGGAGTCGGTTAAGGCCCAGCGTACCGTCTCGAGCGCGTTCGGTATCGAGAAGGCCTCGGAAATCGCGCACACCATCGGCTTCTGGTGGAGCGTCTCCAACCTCGACTACTTCATCGGGTACACGGACACCATGGCCCAGCAGCGCATCACCGACCTTCTGCGATACACCACCACGTACATCGCGGGCAAGCCGCGCGTGACGAGCGTGCTGCTCTCCAGTGACGCGCGCCGCGCGATCGGCCTCACGGAAAAGGAATTGCTTACGCCAGCGCTGCGTCCGGTGGTGCGACCGTGAACAAACAGTATATAGGGTACGGCGTTGTGTGGGCGGCGGCGATGATGTGCTCAGCGGGGATGCTGGCGGGGCAGCCGGTGGTGAAGGCGCCGGTGCTCAAGGCGCCGACGGATACGCTCACGTCGAAGTTCGATGTCGCGGGCATTCCCGTAATTCTGCGTCGTGTCAGTGCCAACAACGTGGTCGCCGCGAACCTGTATTTACTGGGGGGCACGCGTCAACTCACCGCGCGCACTCAGGGCATCGAGACGCTGCTGCTCGAGGCGAGCGAACGCGGTACGGCGAAGTATCCGCGCGATGTGCTGCGCACGAAGATGGCGCGATTGGGCAGCGCGATCGGTGTGGGTGCGAACTCCGACTGGACCACGATCAGCTTGCGCGCCACGACCACCGGCCTCGATAGCACGTGGGCGATTCTCGCCGATCGGGTCATGGCCCCGCGTCTCGACCCGGCCGAGGTAGAGCTGGTGCGCGAGCAGTTTGTCACCGCGACGCGTCAGCGCAAGGATAGCCCCGACGCGTTGCTCGACTATCTCGCCGACAGCATTGCGTTCTCGGGCCATCCCTATGCGCTCGAGCCCACGGGTACCGAAGAGTCGTTGACCTCGATCAATACTTCCGCACTCAAGTCGTATCACGCGTCGCAGTTCGTGACGTCGCGCATGATGCTGGTGGTGGTTGGCAACGTGTCGCGCACGAAGGTGGAGAAGCTGGTGCGCGAAACGCTGGGCCGGATGCCGAAGGGCAACTATGTGTGGACGTTGCCCGATCCGCCGGCGGAATTGCCGAGCGCGTATGTGGTGGAGCAGCGCACGTTGCCCACGAACTACCTGCAGGGCTACTTCCATGGTCCGAAGGCCACCAGCCCGGACTATCCCGCGCTGCGGCTCGCCTGCGCGGTGCTCAGCGGCCGGCTGTTCGCCGAAGTGCGGGGTCGTCGCAATCTCACGTACTCCGTGAACGCGCCCTTCGTGGAGCGTGCCTTCTCACTGGGTGGGCTGTACGTCACCACGACGCAGCCCGATGAAGTGCTCACGATCATGCAGCAGCAGATCGCGTCGCTGCGCGAAGGCACGATCACCAACGAGGGACTCGATCGGCTCGTGCAGCAGTTCATCGTGACGTACTTCCTCGATAACGAAACGAACGCCGACCAAGCGAACATGCTGGCGCGCGCCGAGTTGTATCAGGGTGACTTTCGTCGCGCGGCGCAGTTCGTGGAGGAGCTGCGCGCGGTCACGCCCGAGCAGATTCAGCAGGCCGCCCGCACGTACATGAGCAAAGTACGGTGGGCGTATGTTGGCGATCCCTCCAAGGTGACGCCGGCGCGGATGCTGCGCTTCTGACGGCCTCGCTGAGCACCAGGCACCAGCGCGGGGTCGCCCTGTCGGTCGATCTCGCCTACGTGGACTACCGAGACATCGGGGTGGCCCTGGTGACCTGCGACGGCAACGGGGCTGAGGAGTCGCTGTCGGCGCGGGCGTTCGACGTGCCGCTCAGCGGACGCCCGTCGGTGACGGCGCTGGCCACCTGGCTGCGCGAGATGGTCGAGGCACACGACGTGCGCTGTCTCTGCATCGACGGCCCGTTGGGCTGGCGCTCGCCGCACACCGACTCGCCGCACTGTCGTCTCAGCGAGCGCGCGGTGCGCGCGCCCGGCAAGACCGGACTTCCGCCCGACGGCGTAAAGCCGCGCACCTACCTCGGCTTCACGACCTTCTCGATTGCCCTCTTCGAGGCGTTGCTGGGGTCCACCGACTGGGCGCTGCCGGGAGATCCGGAGGCGGCCTCACACGCCCGCGTCGTGACCGAGAGCTTTCCCACCGCCGGCTGGCGGGCGCTGGGGCTGTCGCCGCTGATGGCCAAGGGACGCGCGTCGGTGGCCGATGTACAGAACGCCGGCGCCAGATTGCAGGCCCGCACCGACATCACCCTCGAGCAGGTGCGCACCCACGATCAGCTGCAGGCGGCCGTGGGTGGCATCGCTGGTGCGTGGTGGGCGGCCGGTCGCACGGAACGGGTGCAATTGGCTGGTGCGCCGCCGTTCCGTCTCGACGGCAGCTGGCGCGAGGGATATATCATGATTCCAGCAGCGACGACTTGATCGATCTCGGTGTACTCCTCGAACGACCTCTCACCGCCTCCCATGTCGAATCCCACTTCCCGCCGTGACTTCGTGTCCGACAGTGCCATGCTCGCCTTCGGCGCGATGATCGTGCCGCGCGCCGTGCTTGGTGGCCCCGGCTATCGCGCGCCGAGCGCCAAGCTCAACATCGCCTGCGTGGGCATCGGTGGCATGGGCATGAGCAACATGTCGCAGATGCTCACCGAAAATATCGTGGCGGTGTGCGACGTGGATTTCGCGTATGTGGAGCGGTCACTGGCCGGACGTCTCACGCCCCGTACGGGCGAGCCGACGCCGCAGGATGTGCAACTCGGCGAGGCCTACAAAAACGCCAAGAAGTACACGGATTTCCGCGAGATGCTCGACAAGCAGAAGGACATCGATGCGGTGCTGATCGCTACGCCCGATCATCTGCACGCCACCATCGCGCTGGCCGCGATGTCGCTCGGCAAGCATGTGTACGTGCAGAAGCCCCTCGCGTATTCGGTGCACGAAGTGCGACTGCTGCAGAAGGCGGCATTGGCCAATCCGAAATTGGCCACGCAGATGGGCAATCAGGGCCACTCGATGGAAGGCTCGCACCGCATCACAGAGATCATCCGTTCTGGTGTACTGGGGAAAATTCGCGAGGTGCACGTGTGGACCGATCGTCCGGTGCGCTACTGGGCGCAGGGCATTCCGCGTCCTCGCGCCACCAATGCGCCGGCGCCTACGGCACCGCCGAATCCGCGTCCGCAGTGGAACATGGGCACGGTCGACAACGCGGTGCGTTCGGCCATGGCCGCCAACGATTCCTCGATGCCGCCGGGTCTCAACTGGGATCTGTACCTCGGCCCGGCACCAGAGATCGCGTATCACCCGGCATACCATCCGTTCGCGTGGCGTGGCTGGCTCGATTTCGGCGTCGGCTCGCTCGGCGATATGGGTGCGCACCTGATCGATCAGCCGTTCACGTCGCTCGGCCTCACGTATCCCACGTCGATCGCGGCGTCGTCCACGCCGTGGGGCGGTGGCGCACAGAATCCGGCCACGTACCCAATGGCCACGATGGTGCAGTACGACTTCCCGAAGGTGGGCAAGCGCGACGCGCTCAAGCTGTACTGGTATGACGGTGGCCTGATGCCGCCGCGCCCGGAGATGCTTCCCGACGAAGTGCCGATGAACAATCCCGGCAGCGACGGCGGCGGTGGCGTGTTCGTGGGCGAGAAGGGCATCATGTTTTACGAGACGTACGGCAACAAGCCGCGCATCTTCCCGGAAGCGATCGCCAAGAAGGCCGAGCAGGTGCCCGTGACGGTTCCGCGGATCACGGTGTCGCACGAGCAGAACTGGATTCAGGCGTCGAAGGGCGAAGCGCAGTCCAGCTCTCCGTTCTCGCAGGCGTCGCCGCTGACCGAAACGATGTTGCTGGGTATGGCGGCGTTGCGCGCCGGACAAGGGCGCAAGGTGAACTACGACAGCGAAAGGATGGCGTTCACCAACGCGCCCGACGCGAATCAGTATCTCACGCGCGTGTACCGAAAAGGATGGGAGCTGTAATGCGCACAAGGCATCGTGCTGGTGTGCCGGCTGGTGCGGTGGCGGCGCTGTTGCTTGGCACGCTCGTCGCACCGGCGAACACCGTGCGGGCGCAGGGAGCCTCATCGTACGTGGTGACCACCGCCGCGCCGGCCGGGTTCGACCGTGCCTTGGCACAGCGGGCCTCGCTGGAGCATCTCACGAAGCTCATTGCCTTGAACACGCAGAACCCGCCGGGTAATGAGATGCTCACGGCGCGCTACTTCGATGCGATCTTCGCGCAGATTCCCGGGGTCGAGCGGCATGTGCTCGATGCCGGCAACGGACGGGCCAACTTCATCGCGCGATTGCGCGCGGTGAATCCGACCAAGCGACCGGTGCTCATCATGGGGCACATGGACGTGGTCGGTGCCGACACCACCAAGTGGAACACGCCGGCCTTCACGGCGACGATTCGCGAGGAAGGTGGCGTGTCGTATCTGTACGGTCGCGGCGCGATCGACGACAAGGGGATGCTGGCCACGGCCACCGCAGCGATGCAGCAGCTGGCCACGCAGCGCGCCTCGCTCGATCGGGACATCATCTTCCTGGCCACGGCGGCCGAGGAGGGAGGCGAAGAAATCGGGATCGATCGGGTGATCGAGAAGCATTTCGATCTCATCAAGGATGCCGAGTTTGCGCTGAATGAAGGCGGGCGCGTGCGGGTGTCCGATGGCCGGGTGATGTCGGTGAATATCCAGACCACCGAGAAGATTTCCTACAACGTGGTTGCCACGGCGAAGGGGCCGAGTGGACACGCCTCGGTACCGCTGCCGCAGAACGTGCTGGCGGCGCTGGCCCGCGCGGTGTCGCGCGTGCACGAGTGGAAGTCGCCGGTGAAGCTCAATGAGACCACGCGACTCTACTTTGCCCGGCTGGCGCGAATCGAGAAAGATCCAGTCATGAAGGCGGCCATGCTGCGCGTGTCGTCACCAACGGCCTCGACGCTGCAGATTGAAGCGGCGGCGGCCCTGTTGTCGCGTGAGCCGCTGCACAATGCGGTGCTGCGTACGGGTCAGTCGCTCACGTTGATGAACGGGGGCATTCGTTCGAACGTGATTCCCAGTGAAGGCACGGCCACTTTTAACGTGCGCGTGTTACCGAACGATGACGTGCGCGCGGTGGTGTCGGCTTTCAACGCCGTGGGGAAGGAGTCGCAGGTGACCTTCGCGCTTACGGGTGAACCGCGGGCATCGCCGCCGGTGTCGCCGGTGTCGGCGGCGCTGTATCAGGCGATGGAGTCGTCGGCCACCGCGATGGTGCCGAACACCACCGTCATTCCATTCATGAGCACCGGTGCGACCGATGGGGCGGCCCTGCGCGCGAAGGGCATCCCCACGTACGGCATTCTCCCGACGCCCTTGCCCATGGTGGACGAGCTGCGCATGCACGGCGACAATGAGCGGGTGCCGGTGCCGGCGTTAGGATGGGCAGCGGAGTTTTTGTATCGCACGCAGCGGCGCGTGACCGCGAAATGACAGCCTACTTCGCCCGCGACGAAAGAACGGCGCGAACACCATCGAGCGAGCCACCCACGGCGCGCAGCGCCACCAACGCGTGATAGAGCAGATCTGCGGTCTCTTCGGTCGCCCGTTCAACGTCGCCGTCCACGCAAGCGGTCGCCAACTCGACCGCTTCTTCGCCGAGTTTCTTTAGTCGAAGGTTGCGGTCGCTAAGCAGTCGTTGCGTGTAGCTCGTGGTCGTGTCGTCGGTGCGTTGCATGCGCGAGGTGATCGTGGCATCAAGCGTGGCGAACACGTCGGCCTGCAATGCTTCCTCGCGAAAACACGAGGTTGTTCCATTGTGGCAGGCGGGTCCGGCCGGCACCACGCGCGCGAGGACGGCGTCGGCGTCGCAGTCGGCGGTCAGTGATACGACGCGCTGCGCGTTGCCGCTCGTGCCACCCTTGTGCCACAAGCCACGTGACCGTGATCGATAGTGCATCTCGCCGGTGCGCATCGTGTATTCGAGCGCCTCGCGGTCGGCGTGCGCCACCATCAGCACGGCACCGGTGGTCGCGTCTTGCGTCACGATGGTCACGAGCCCACCGCTCTTCGTAAAATCGAGCTGCTCGATGTCGAACACGACGGCACGCACGGGGTCACTCATACGGATACTCCAGCAGCAGGATCAAGAGGCTCGACCAGATATGGCCGAACGATGTCGCCAAGTGCGGCATTGGTGGCGATGACGTCGCCGCCGAATGCGGTATCACGACCGCGCCAGTCGGTAAAGCGGCCGCCGGCTTCGGTGATCAGCGGATACATTGCGGCGGCGTCCCATGGATTGACGATGTCATCGATCATGGCCTCGGCGCGGCCGGTGGCGACCAATAGATAGCCGTAACAGTCGCCCCACGTGCGTGCCACCGCCGCGTCCGCCGACAACGCCTGCCACTTCGCGCGCCGATGCGGACGCTCGAGAAAGCGGTCGTCGGTGATCAACGTGGTGGCATCGCGCAGCTGCGCCACACGCGAGACCGAGGCGCGGGATCCATTCCACCAGCAGCCTTCACCAAGCGCGGCGGCTACGGTTTCCTGCACGGCGGGATAGCAGGCCGCACCGGCGATCACGGTATCGCCCTCGCAGCAGGCGACGAGCGTGCCCCAAAGCGGCACGCCACGCACGAACGCCTTCGTACCATCGATGGGGTCGAGGATCCAGCGGCGGGGCGCATCGCCGCGTTCGTCGTCGAACTCCTCGCCGAACACGCCGTCGTGCGGAAACCGTTTGGCTAGCCACGCCCGCGCCGCGCGCTCGGCTTCGCGGTCGGCAATCGTGACCGGCGATCCGTCGCCCTTAATCTCGACCTGCACATCGGTGCGATACCACTGCATCGCGATCGCCGCGGCATACTGCGCCACTTCCGCCGCGGCCTGCAGCAGCACCGCCGGGCTCTCGGTGCCACTCATGCGGCGATACCGGTGCTCGTGAGCCGCACGGGGAGTCCCGCCTCGCGCATCACCTGCTTGAGCGCCTGCACCGTGGTCACCCCATCGTGCAGGATGCCCGCCACCAACACCGCGTCGGCGCGGCCCTGCACGATGCCGTCAACCAGATGCTGCGCAACGCCTGCACCGCCGGAGGCGATCACCGGCACGTGCACGGCGTCAGCCACGGCGCGCGTGATGGCGAGGTCGTATCCAGTGCGCGCCCCGTCGCGATCGATCGACGTGAGCAGAATCTCTCCGGCGCCACGCGCGACGCACTCCTGCGCCCAGGCCACGGCCTCGAGTGACGTTTCTTCACGCCCGCCCTTCACCCACACCTTGTACACCCCGTTGGCGTCACGCTTGGCGTCGATACTCGCCACCACGCACTGGGCACCGAACCGCTCGGCCGTTTCGGTGAGCAATTCCGGCCGTGTCACGATGGCCGAATTCATCGACACCTTGTCGGCGCCGGCACGCAACGCGTGCGCCACGTCGTCGGCGGTGCGCACGCCGCCGCCGATGGTGAGTGGAATGAACAGACGTTCGGCGGTGCGACGCGCCACGTCGAGTAGCGTGGCGCGCTCTTCGGCGCTGGCTGAGATATCGAGAAAGGTAATTTCGTCGGCGCCTTCGCGTTCGTACCGCTCCGATAGCGCCACCGGATCCCCCACGTCGCGTAGCCCTTCGAACTGCACCCCCTTCACCACCCGTGCGCCCTTCACATCGAGGCACACGATGACCCGTCGTGTCAGCATGCGATCACGAGTCCGTAATCTCGAGACGCACGCTGCCCTTCGTGCTGAACACGGCACCCGTTTCCACCAGTGCCTCGCGCAGCGCGAAGCCCAGCCCCTTGATGGCTGCCTCGATGATGTGGTGCTTGTCGACGCCGCGGATCACGCGCACGTGCAGCGTGGCCTTGGCGTTATCGGCGAACGACCGCAGAAAGTGCTCATACAGTGTCGACGGCAGCTTGCCCTCGTAGTACGGACGTCCGCCGATGTCGAGCACGACCTGCACCAGCGCGTCGTCCATCGGCACCGTACGTTCGCCGTAGCGCGCGCAGCCGGCGGGGGCAAAGGCCGCGACCGCCTGACCAAGCGTGATCGCCACGTCTTCGATCAGATGATGGCGCATGTCGCCGGTGGCCTGCACGCTCAGATCTACGCCCGCGTAGCGCGCGAAGGCCACCAGCATGTGATCGAGGAAGCCGTCGCCGGTGGACACCGTGGCCACACCGGTGCCGGCGGTGATCGCCAGTCGGATCTGGGTTTCCTTTGATTCGCGAATCACTACGGTCATGCGCCGAACTCCTCTGCAAGACGGCGCGCATCGAGCGCGCCCGTGTAAAGCGCCATCCCGAGCACTGCACCAGACAGGCCACGGTGTTCAAGCGCACGCATATCATCCAACGACGTCACTCCACCCGAGGCGAACACCGGCCACTGGCTTGCATCCGCCACATCCTCCATGAGCGGAAGATCGGTGCCTGCCATCAGGCCCTCGCGATGCACGGCGGTGACCAGCACGCCGGCCAGGGGCAGCTGCGCGAGCTCGGACACAAAATCGATGACATCGATTTGAGAGGTCTCCGCCCAGCCGCGCGTCACCACTTTCCGCTCACGCACATCGGCCGCGATGATGAGGCGGCCGGGAAACTGCTCGGCCATCTCGCGGCGCCAATCTTCATCCTCGATGGCGCGCGTGCCGATCACCACCCACGAGGCGCCGTCGTCGAGCAGACGTTCGATACGCGCTTCGTCGCGTACCCCGCCACCGACCTGAATCGGTACCGTAGCATCGCGCAGAATCTCGCGGATCACCTCGTGATTGTGTCCACGCCCAGTGGCCGCGTCGAGGTCGACCACGTGCAAGCGGGTGAAGCCAATGCGTACCCACTCGGCGGCCACGGCCGCCGGATCATCGAGGCGCACGCGCTCGTCGTTGTAGTCTCCACCAACCAGCTGAACACACTTACCACTACGTAGATCCACCGCGGGTACAGCAATCATGACGCACTCCTGAGGGAAGCGGCGAACTTCAGGAACTCACGCACGAACGCCACGCCAGGGGCACTCGACTTTTCTGGATGGAACTGCGTGCCGATGATGTTGCCGCGTCGAACGGACGCGGGGAAGCGGTCGCCATCATGTTCGCTCCATGCGCTCACGAATGGCAGATAGTCGGTGGTGGGACGACAGACGAAGCTGTTAGCGTAATACGCCATCGCGAGCTGTGAGGCCACCAGCAATGGGTCGGTGATGTCGTCGAGACGGTTCCAGCCGATCTGGGGAATCTGGGTAGCGTGTAGCTTGGTCACCCGACCTTCCAGCACGCCAATGCCACGCCCCGGACCCTCGTCGCTGCCGTCGAAGAGCAGCTGCATGCCCAGGCAGATGCCGAGCGCCGGCAATCCGGACAACAGCGCGTTGCCCATCACCTCTCGACCGGGCGCGAGCCGTTCGGCGGCCGGGGCGAAAGCCCCAACGCCGGGCAGGATGAGGGCGTCGGTGTCGCGCACGGCGCGTATCGGATCGGTTTCCACGTGCACCACCGCCCCGACCGTTTCGACGGCTTTCACCAGCGAGTGCAGATTGCCGGCACCATAATCGAACACCGTGACCCGTAGCGGCACACGCGATTCTGCAACGTGCGTCACGCCGACCTCCGTGTGGTCATCACCGCATCGAACGCCGCGAGAAAGCGCTCGAGCAGCGGCCACGGTCCAACGCTGATGCGCAACGCGTCACCGATGTGTGGCAGTCCGGGGAAGGGCCGGACCGCCACCCCCATTTCGCGCAGGGCGAGTCCGACGTTCACACAGTCCGGTACCGGCACGCAGACGAAATTCGCATGCGACTCCAGTGGGGCGAATCCGCGCGTACGCAGCTCGCTGGCCAGCCGCTCGCGCAGCGTGACGGCCAGCGCGATGTGCTCGTTCACCCACGGCATGTCGTGCTGCAACGCCGCGAGCGCCGTCTGTTCGGCCATCGCGTTCAACTTGTACGGTCCGCGCGACTTCTCCACTTCCATGACCAGCGATGGCTGTCCGATGGCGTAGCCGATGCGCAGCCCTGCCAGTCCGAATGCCTTCGACATCGTGCGGATCACCAGCAACCGGTCGTACTGCTTGACCAGATCGACCGACGACACGCCCGCGAACTCGGCGTATGCCTCATCGAGAAACACCACGCCCGGCGCGTCGCGCAGCGCGCGCTCGATGGTGTCGCGGGCCAGCAGCGCCCCGGTGGGATTGTTCGGCGAGCAGAGGTACAGCAGCTTCGGCTTCGTGGCGAGCAGGGCATCGATGTCGGGCTGATTCGACGGGCGTTCCATGCACCCGGCGTACGCGAGTGCATTCATACGCGCGAAGATCGGAATCATCGCAAACGACGGCTCCGGTCCTGCCACGAGATCGCCCGGTTCGCCGAACGCGCGCATCGCGCTGTCGAGAATGTCATCAGATCCACAGCCGGTCACGATCATGTCCGCCGTCACGCCCACGTACTCGGCCAGCGCCTGCTTGAGCTCCGCCGCGTACAGCGTGGGATAGCGCGTGATGCGCGACACCGGCATTTCGCGCCACGTGCGCTCGGCGACCGGTGGCATCCCCCACAGATTCGTGTTGTCAGTGAGATCGAGATCGACCGGTGCGCGCTTCGGATCGTACAGCGGCACGGCATCGTACGCCGCGCGTGCCACGACCAGGCGTTGGGAATTATCCGTTGTGCGTTCGCTCATTCGCTCACTCTCCACGCGCGTGCGGCCGCGGCGTGCGCCGGCAACCCTTCGGCATCGGCGAAGGCACCGACGTCGTGCGCAAGACTGGCGGCGGCCGCCGGCGATACTTCCTGCCACGTGGTCCACCGCACGAAATCCAGCGTGGACAGACCCGAGTAACTGCGTGCCGCACCAGCCGTGGGCAGCACATGGTTCGCGCCGGTCATGTAATCACCAAACGCCACCGAACTCGACTCGCCCACGAAGATCGTGCCGGCGCTGCGCAACGCCGCGAGCGTATCGGCACGCACCGCGGCATCAACCACGAGCAGCAGGTGCTCTGCCGCCCATTCATTGGAGAACGCCACGCCATCGGCGATCGAGGTCACCGACACGATCGCGCCGCGCGCGGCCAGCGACTCGCGCACGATCTGCGCCCGCGGGGCCCGGGCGATTTGGGCGAGGGTCTCGACTTCCAGCGCATCGGAGAGCGCCGAGACCTGCGCCGCCGTGCCAACCAACACGGCCATCACGGCCGCGTCGGGGTCGTGCTCGGCTTGTGCCATCAGCTCGCGCGCCAGCGCGGTCGGGTTGGCGGTGTGGTCGGCCAGGATCAGCAGTTCGCTGGGGCCGGCCGGGGAATCGATCGCCACGTCGGCCACCAACTGCAGCTTGGCTTCGGCCACGAACGCGTTGCCCGGACCCATGATCCGGTCTACCCGCGGCACGGTCGCGGTACCAATCGCCATGGCGGCGATCGCACCGGCTCCGCCCAGGGCGAACACTCGGTCCACGCCCGCTAAGGCGGCGGCGGCCAGCACGACCGGCGACGGCAGCCCATCGGGGCCCGGCGGCGAACAAACCACCACCTCACCCACCCCAGCCACTCGGGCCGGGATTGCGCCCATGAGGAGTGAGCTCGGATAGGCGGCCCGTCCGCCCGGCGCGTAAATCCCGACGCGTCCGAGCGGGTCCGGGCGCCGTCCCACGCGGATGCCGGGTTCGGGCGAGCACTCGGTGGCCACCGGGCGGAAGGCCTCGTGCACGGCGGCAATGTTGCGGGCCGACCGCTCGAGCACACGACGTAACTCCGGATCCAGCGCCGCCAGCGCCGCGTCCCATGTCGCGCGCGGCACTTCGATGGCCGGCAGTTCGACCCGATCGAACTCACGGGCGAAGGCGACGAGCGCGGCATCGCCTTCTTCGCGAACGCGAGCGATAATCGCAGTCGTTCGGCTACGAACGGTCGCGTCGCCGGTTGACGAGCGATCGACGATGGCCCGACGGGTCGCGGCATCGAGGGCCGCGAGCGGTCCGCGCGCCCGCAGCCCAAGCGCAGAGGCGGTGGTCACGGCACGAGCCTTTCGATACGGGTCACGAGGATGCCTTCGCCGCCGAGGGCTCGGAGTTGCGAGATGGTGCGATAGATCGTGTCGGCGCTGACCACGGCGTGCACGGCCACGTACTTCCCGTGGTCGGCGATCTCGATGACCGTCGGCCCGTTGAGGCCGGGGAGCACGGCGCGCACCTCTTCGAGCGCCGCGCGCGGCACGTTGGCCATGAGATAACGCTGGCCGCGGGCCCGGATCACCGATCCGAGGGCGGTGACCAAGTCGTTCAGCTCCTGCAGGCGCGACGGATCGCCGTTGCGCGGGCCGTTGATCGCCGTGACGAGATGGGCGCTCGACTTCATGACCGTCTCGATCTCCCGTAGCCCGTTCATCTTGAGCGTCGAGCCGGTCGACGTGAGATCGACGACGATGTCGGCGATCCCTAAGTGGGGCGCGATTTCGGCGGCTCCGGACACCGGGACGACGTCCACGGGGCGACCACGCGACTCGAAAAAGGTGCGCGTGATGCGCGGGAAGACCGTGGCCACGCGGGCCGCCTTTCCGTCGGCGCTGATGTCCTCGATGGAGCGAATGCCCGAGTCGTCCTTGGCGGCAACCACGAGGCGGCACTTGCCGAACCCGAGGTCAAGGTGTGAGCGGAGGTCGCGCCCCGACTCCTTGACCAGGTCCATCCCGGTCACACCCACATCGGCGGCGCCGTCGGCCACGAACTCCGGGATATCCTGGGCGCGGACGAAGATGGCTTCGAACTCTCCCCCCAGGGAGGCCGTGAGGGCGCGCTCCCCCGATGAGCGGACCTCGAGTCCGGCGTCGTTGAACAGCTCACGGGTGTCTTCACTTAGGCGCCCTTTGTTGGGCAGCGCGATTCGTAGCATGACGGTCTGGGAAAAGAGAGCAGGACTGAAAAAACAAACGGCCCGTCCGGAAGGGACGGGCCGAGGATCGCTTGGGTGCTTCGGGATCAGCGAGCTGTGCTGGTCACCGTGGCATACACGAAGCGCCCCGACCCGTATGGCCGTGGCTGCGATGCGCATGGTGGTGGCTGACGCTCTGCATAATGAACGGAGGCTAGCGGAGGCCCAGACGCCCGTCAAGGAGGAAAAATCGGAGGGCCCTTGGCGTTGGACGGGCTTGTGAATAACTTCACAATGCTCGTAGGGCCCTACGGGTACAGGATTCGTCCTGTCGAATGGTAAAAATTTTCGATCAGGCTCACAGGAGGCCTCTCGACATGCGGTTTCTCGGCTTTGCAGTGGTAACTGGCGCGGCAATCATGCTCGGCGCTTGCGGTGGAGAGAAGGCAGCCACGACGGATTCGGCGGCGGCTCCGGCGGCTGAAGCAGCAGCGGCTCCGGCCGAAGCGGCTCCGGCGGCCGGCGCGATGGCCCCGATCACGGGCACGACGCACGAAATCAAGATGATCGGCGACGGCGCTGGCTACCGTTTCGAGCCGGCCAACCTCACGGTTGCGGCTGGCGACGGCGTCAAGTTCACGTTGGTCAGCGGTGGCCCGCACAACGTGGCGTTCGACGGCGCGGCGATCCCGGCGGCCGGCAAGGCGGCCCTCATGGCCAACATGCCGGAGCAGGCTGGTGAGTTGTCGGGCAAGATGATGCTCAACGCCGACGAGAGCTACACGGTCTCGTTCGCGGGCGTCGCGGCTGGTGACTACCCGTACTTCTGCACGCCGCACCTTGCCATGAACATGAAGGGCGTGATCACGGTCAAGTAATTCGAACGGTCTCCGTTCGGCAGGAAAACGCGGGGGCTGGCGAACATCGCCAGCCCCCGCGTTCGTTTGCCCAGGCTCATGTCGATGCTTTCCACGGCGCGCGGTCTGTGGCGCGGCGCGTGGTCGTCGGCTAGTCTCCGAGTCATGTGGGCCGATACGCTGTTGTCACTCGAACGGGGTCACCTGATCCGCCTCGCGCTGTGGGCCGGCGCGTGTGTGTTGAGCGGGACGTCGCTGCTGGCGTGGTTGATGGTGCGTCGCACGACGGCGCCGCTGTTGCGGCATTTTGCCGTCCAGACGGCAGCGTGGGGAGCGGTCAACCTCGCGATTGTCGCGTGGGCGTGGCGCGGACTCGCATTTCGCGACTTCGCCGGCACGCAGCGCTTGCTCAACGTGCTCTGGCTCAACACCGGTCTCGACGTGGGGTACGCCGCGGTCGGCATCACGCTGGCGCTCACGGCATGGCGTTGGGGACAGCGCCCGGGCGGTATCGGGGCCGGCCTGGGCGTTGTGGTCCAGGGCCTCGCCCTCGCGTTGCTCGACCTCCGTCTCATCGCAGCCATCGGTCCGCTGCAATAATCGGCAGCGCGTCCATCGGTTCTTTGCCCGTCGGCACTTCGTCGTCTCCTCTTTCGTTGGCCTCGCATGGAACCCGTGATCCCCGATCTTCGCGCCGAGCCGCGTGCGAGCGCGTATGCGCAGCTGCTCGAGCTGCAGTCGTTGCTGCTCGCGGGCAGTGACGATGCGATCGCTGGTATGGCGACGATCAGCGCGCTGTTGCACCACGCGTTCGGTCATCTGTGGACCGGGTTCTACCGCGTCGTCGAGCCGGGACATCTGCTGCGCGTCGGCCCGTATCAGGGGTCGCTGGGCTGTCAGGAGATCGCATTCGGACGTGGCGTGTGCGGCACGGCGGCGGCCGAACGCCGCACCGTGGTCGTGGCCAACGTGCATGACTTCCCGGGACACATCAGCTGCGATCCGCGATCGCAGAGCGAGATCGTGGTGCCGGTGTTCGACGCCTCGGGGGCGTTAGTGGCCGTGCTCGATATCGATTCAGCGGTTCCGGCCGCGTTCGGAGAGGCCGATCGCGAGGGGCTCGAACAGTTGGTGGCTTGGTTCGCCCGCGCGACGTACGTTCCCGTCCCTTCCTGACTCCTCAGTCGCCCCGTCGATGACCGGCTACTCCGATCGGATCAACCACGCCTTCGCCTTCGCGGCGAAGCACCACGATCAGCAGGTCCGCAAGGGCACGCGGCTCCCGTATCTCACGCATCCCGCGAACGTCGCGATCATTCTCACCCGCTATGGGTGCAACGAAGACGCGGTGGTCGCGGGCATCTTGCACGATGTCGTGGGCGACTGCGTTCGCAATGGCTGGACGGGCAGCATGCTCGACGAGCGCATTGGCGCCAAGTTCGGCACCAGCATGCTCGCACTGCTCCTGTCCGTCACGGAGCGTCGCACCGATGATGACGGTGTCGAACTCTCGTCGGATGATCGCAAGGACGACTTCCTCGCGCGGCTTTCGCTCGCGAGTGCCGATGCGCTCTGGGTCTGCGCCGCCGACACGGTGCACAACGCCAACTCTATTCTCTCCGACCTGCGCCGCACGTCCTTTCCCGAAACCGTATGGGGGCGCTTCGCCGCCGGACGCGAGGGCACGGTGCGCCAGTATGCACGCGTGAGCGAGCGACTGCGCGAGATCGGGTTCACCGCCCCGATCGTGGACGAACTCGCGCACGCCGCCGCGGAGTTGGGCCGGATCTGAGCGTGCTTGCGGCGACATCGAAACGGCCGGAACACGGATGACGCGGATGTAAAATGGAAACGACACGGATAAGCGGTGTGCTACCGCTGCTCCGTGTCGTTTGTTTTACCAGTCAAATATTTTGCTTTTGCTTATCCGTGTGGTTTCGGCGGCATCCGCGTCATCCGTGTTCTGGCAGTAACAATCCGTCCGCCCACACGGCGTCACATGTTTACACGCCGACCGTCGTGCCGTAACTCGTCTGAACATAGTTCTCGAGAATCACCAGGAATTCCTCGACGATCTTGTCGCCCTTGAGCGTGGTGAAGAGCTTGCCGTCCACGTACACCGGCGCCTTCGGCTCTTCGAACGTGCCCGGTAGCGAGATGCCGATGTTGGCGTGCTTGGATTCGCCCGGTCCATTCACCACGCAGCCCATCACGGCGACCTTCATCTCTACCACGCCCGGACGCGACTCACGCCACACCGGCATCTGCTCGCGCAGGTAGCCCTGAATGTCTTCGGCCATGTGCTGGAAGAACGTGCTCGTGGTACGGCCACAACCCGGGCAAGCGGTGACCTGCGGGGCGAAGGAACGCAGCCCCAGTGACTGCAGAATCTGCTGCGCCACGAATACTTCTTCACGACGATCGCCGTTCGGCTTGGGTGTGAGCGACACACGGATCGTGTCGCCGATGCCTTCGCTGAGCAGGATGGCCAGTGCCGTGCTGGAGGCCACGATACCTTTGGCGCCCATGCCCGCTTCGGTGAGGCCCAGGTGCAGCGGATAGTCGCAGCGCTTGGCAAGACGACGGTAGCACTCCACCAGATCGGGGACGACGGAAATCTTCGCGCTCACGATGATCTTGTCGTGACCGAGCCCCACTTCTTCGGCGAGTGCCGCCGAACGCAGGGCGCTCTCGAGCATGGCGTCCATGTACACGTCCTTCGCGGCGCGCGGCTCGGCCGACTTCGCGTTGGCGTCCATCATGTCGGTGAGCAGGTTCTGATCAAGCGACCCCCAGTTCACCCCGATGCGCACCGGCTTGTCATGATCGATCGCCGCCTGCACGATCGTCGTGAAATTCGTGTCGCGATGCTTCGTGCCGACATTGCCCGGGTTGATCCGGTACTTGTCGAGCGTGGCTGCGCACTGCGGGTACTTCGCGAGCAGGAGGTGTCCGTTGTAGTGGAAGTCGCCAATGAGTGGGACATTCAGCCCGCGATCTTCCAGTCGCTGCCGGATCTCGGGGACCGCCTGTGCCGCTTCGTCGTTGTTGACGGTGATCCGCACTTTCTGCGAACCAGCCTCGAACAGTGCGGCGACCTGATCCGCCGTGCCGGCGGCATCCGCCGTATCGGTGTTGGTCATCGACTGCACCACGATGGGCGCGGAGGAGCCGACAGAGACACCGCGCACCTTGGTGGTGACGGTGGGACGACGAGCGCTAAAGCCGTGAACGGAAGACACCATTGAACCCGGTTGAGAGTGGCAGCCGTAAGGTAGCGCGGGCAGGGTCTCCTCCCCAAGTTCCCACCGCCGGCCAACTGTCTCGCGAGTCGGCCCTGTGTTGCACTCACAACCCCGTGGTCGCCGTGTCCGATTCTACTTCACCGTCCGAGTCGTCCGAGGGAGCCCCCGACCGCCCGATGGCCGCCCCCGCGTCCAAGCCCCGCCAGTCATTTTTGCGGCGGCACTGGCTGGCGGTCGGTGTCCTCGGGGTGTTCGGCCTCCCGGCGCTCGGGTTCGCCCTCTGGGCCACGATCGCGCTCAACTGGAGCTACTCCAGCGGCAAACGGGCCGGCTACGTCCAGAAGATCTCCCGGAAGGGATACGTCTGTAAAACTTGGGAAGGCACCCTCTACACCGACATCGCCAAGGGCTTCCGGTCGGACAGTTTCTCGTTCACGGTGCGCAGCGATTCGCTCGCCCACGTGATCGAGACACTCAGCGGCAAGAGAGTGGCGATGGACTATGAGCAGCACATCTCCGTGCCGACGTCCTGCTTTGGTGATACGGAGTACTTCGTGACCGGCGTGAATGCGCTGCCGGAGTAGCAGGAGAGTCGCAGGAGAGTCGCACGAGGTCAGTGGGGCTGCAGCACGGCCCGCGCCGCATCCTGTCCGCCGCGCGCGGCCCCTTCGAGGGAGCTGGAGTGCAGCACTTCGCTGGCGCGCCACAAGCCGGGAATACCACACGCAATCGTCGGGCGGTGGTCTCGCCATCCGGGTGGTTGCGCGAACTGGGCGTAGGGCACGCGCCAGATCGCCGCGCGCGTCAGCGATGCGGTTTTGGCGTCGGCGGCGGTATCGCCGCCGGCCTTCGCCATGGCGGCCAGCTCTCGGCGCGCCGCCGATTCCAGATCCGCATCGTTTCGATCGGCCGCGTCACCCACGGCGCTGGCCGCAATCAACGACACACCACGCGGCGCATATTCCGGCGCGACATCGGTGATCGTCACGGCGTGACTCATGACGGCCGACGCATCGGCGTTGAGCCAGAGCGCGCGACCGGGAATCGGCGACGCCCCGCTCGTGGTGAAGTACACCGTGGTGGTTCCGCGTGCGCCCGACGGCGTCGCGATCTGCACGCCAGCCGTGGCCGCGAGTCGGGCCGCCGCCGGCGCATCCGTGGCCATGATGACCTGCGCGGCGGGCAGCATATCGCCGCCGGCCAGCACCACGCCCGTTACGCGCCCCTCGTACACGGTGAGCGCGTGCACGCTGACATCGGTGCGCACCGAACCCGCCGGCAGTTGCGCTGCTAACTGCTTCGTGAGGGCACCCATGCCGGCCGCGGGCACGACCGTATCGCCCTCGGCCAGCATCTTAAAGGTGAACAGCAGCACCGACGCACTCGTGGCCAGTGTACGATCCAACAAGATGCCGCCGTAGAACGGCGCGAAGAATCCGTCGATCACCGACGCGCTGAAACCGCGCGAGGCTAGGAACTCGCGCGTCGTCACGCCGGCGAAGCGCGCCGTGAAGCACTCGTCGATGGAGAGCTGCTGCGCGAAGCGACGCAGCGCCAGCAGTCGGAGCTTGTCACCCAGCGGCACGGCGCGCGCCATCACGGTATCGATCAAGAGCGATGGGTCGCTGAGCGCATCGCCGATCAGTGAAGCCCGGCCATCCAGCACGATGCGCGCGGCCGGCAGGAATTTGCGCGTGGCGAGGGCGTCGAGATCGAGGTAACGGCGCAGCGTAGGATACGCCGTGAACAGCACCTGAAAGCCGTGGTCGAAGACGAGGCCGTCGCGCGTCGTGCTGCGCACCCGCCCGCCCACCTCCGGCGCAGCATCGAGCACCAGGATGGGCCGACCGGCGCGATGGATCTCAATCGCACAGATCAGTCCGGCCACGCCGGCCCCGATAATGATGATGGGAGCAGTCTGGTCAGTCATGCTTTTGAACGGTGGCGGAACGTAGCGATCAACAAGTATCCCCACATGCACAACAGCGCGACGAGTCACGGAGTTGCCTGTTTCGGTTGTTATGTGTTCCTCACGTCACGCGACGCCGAGCAACCCCGCGACATCGGCCAACCGATCTACCGTGACCACGGCCCCAGCGGCGCGCAGGCGGCTGGCCGACACGATCTCGGCGTAGCCAATCACCGTCATGCCGGCGGCGGTCGCGCCTTGCACGCCGAGCGGGCTGTCCTCCACCACGATCGTGCGTGCCGGATCGAAGCCGAGCGCGCGTGCGGCGTGCAGGAACAAATCGGGGGCGGGCTTGGGTTTGCCTACGTCGACGGCCGAGAAGCGCTTGCCTTCAAAGCGATCGAGCAGCCCTGTTTTGCCCAGTGTGGTGCGCATCTTTTCGTGCTCGCCGTTGGACGCCACGCCGTAGCGCATCCCCGCGGCGTCAAGCGCATCGAGCAGCGCCATAATGCCATCAACTGGTTCGAGATCGCGCTGCAGCGCCACCGTGACATTCGCGGTGAAGCGCGCCAGCAAATCATCAGGTGGCGCGTGGCCCATCATTTCCGCGACGATCTCGACGCAGCGCGGCATCGAGTTGCCCATAAAAATGCTGAGCGATTGCTCCATCGTCATGGGCAGACCGATCTCGGTGAGCAGCAGCGCCCACGTGCCGTTCGAGATGCGCTCGCTGTCCACCAGCACGCCGTCGCAATCGAAGATCACCCCATCGATGTGGCCACCGTCAACGTGGCCGAACAACTCAGCGGAGGGGGAGTGCATGGCCGTGCGCGAGGTCAACGGGAGTCAGGCTGGCGCGGGCCTGTGCGAGCTGACGTTGCACAGCGTCGTGGCCGGTACCACCGTCGATGTTCCGCGCAGCCAGTGAAGCATCGACAGCTAGCGCATCGCGCGCATCGGCACCGAACAGCGCGTGCGCCGCGGTGAACGCGTCAGGGGGCAGCTGGTCGAGCTCGATGCCGCCTTCTTCCGCCTGACGGACCAGCGCACCCACGGCCCCATGTGCTTCGCGGAACGTGGCGCCCTTCTTGACCAAATAATCAGCCAGGTCGGTGGCCATCATCGCGCTCGAGCAGGCGGCGCGCATGCGCGTCTTCACGAAACGCAGTTCGGCAATGGCTCCCGCCATCGACGGCAGCACCAGCAGCAGCAGATCGATCGCGTTGAACAGCGCGCGCTTGTCGTCCTGTAAATCTTTGCTGTAGCCGCTGGGCAGTCCCTTGATCGTACCGAGAATCGATACCAGGTCGCCCAGCACGCGGGCGCCCGAGCCACGGGCGAGTTCGAACACGTCGGGGTTCCGCTTCTGCGGCATCATGCTGCTGCCCGTCGAGAAGCCGTCGCCGAACTTCACGAAGCCGAATTCGCTCGTGCCATACAGAATCATGTCTTCGGCCAGGCGCGAGCAGTGCGCGGCCGTCATGGCGCAGGCGAATAGCGTTTCGGCCACGAAATCGCGATCGCCGGTGGCGTCGATGCTGTTGGCCGAAATGGCGTGAAAACCCAGCGACTCCTTGAGCAACACACGTGACACCGGGAACGCCGACCCGGCGATCGCCCCCGAGCCCAGCGGCATTACCGACGTGCCACGCTCGGCGTTGGCGAAGCGCGTGCGGTCGCGCGACAGCGGCCAGAAGTGCGCCAGCAGCCAGTGCGTGCCGCTCACCGGCTGAGCGCGCTGCAGGTGCGTATACGCCGGCAGCACGGCATCGGTGAGCGTTTCGGCCTGCATGAGCAACGACTGCTGCAGCTCGGCGATGGCGGCATCCACGCGATGGCAGGCATCCATCGTCCATAAGCGCGAGGCCGTCGCGACTTGGTCGTTGCGCGAGCGGCCGGTGTGCAGCTTGGAGGCGACGGTGCCGGCTTCCTCGTGCAGGAGCCGGTCGATCATCGTGTGAATATCTTCGTCGGTTGCCACCGGCGACGCGCCGTCGGCGATGCGCTGCGCCACGCGATCGAGCCCCTGCTGCAGCGCGTCGCTCTCGTCGCGCGTGAGCACGCCCGCGTCGCCGAGCGCCCGCGCCCACGCCTTGGACAGGCGCACGTCATGCGGCCAGAGTCGGAAGTCGGTGCCGATCGAGCGATTGATCGCATCGAGGAGCGGCGATGGGCCGCCGGCGAATCGACCACCCCACAGCTTATGGGTTCCGGCTTCGGAAGGGCTCACAGAAAACTCACGACAGGGTTCGAAGGAAGGACGACGAGGGAAATCTAGGCGGTCCGCAGATAGGCGCGGAGCTTCTTCAGAACGCGCTCTCGCCCCTCGGTGGAGCGGCAGATGACGAGCACCGTGTCATCGCCGGCGATGGTCCCGGCGACATCGGGCCACTCCAGTTGATCGAGCGCCTCCGCCACCGGCTGCGCTCCCGACTTGATCGTGCGGGCGACCACGAGGACCTGCACGCCTTCCGCCGCGGTGAGCAGCTGCGGCAGCATCCGCTCGAGCTGCGCCAGCTCCTCGTCGTTGGCGGTGGCGTCGGAGAAGGCGTAGCGAGAGTTCCCCTGGGTATCGGGGATGCGGGCGAGGCGGAGCTCGCGGAGGTCACGTGACAGCGTGGACTGGGTGACCGCCCAGCCGCGCTTGGCGAGCTGTCGACGGAGCTCTTCCTGGCTGGCCACGGCTTTCGCGGCCACGATTTCGCGAATGACCTGATGGCGCTGGTTTTTGACGGACACGAGGCGGACTCCGGCGAAGCGGTTCGGCGCCGAATTATGCGCGACCGCGAGAAAAATGACGCACCGCTGTGACACAAAGCTGATTGACAGCACGGCGATGCAAAATTATGCATTAATTGTGCATACTCTACCGGACTTCCCGCAACTGCCAAACCTGACCGTTACCGAACCGATGTACCGCGTGGGCGTACTCGGCGCGAGCGGGTACGCGGGGCGCGAGCTGTGCGCCCTGATTCTCGGTCATCCCCATCTCACGCTCGCGTTTGCCACGGCCAATGCGCAGCGCGGCGCCACGTTACGCGTGAAGGCGGGCGGTCAGGTGCACGCCATTCCGATGGTCGGTCCCGACGAGGTCGATCTGTCGAGCGCCGATTTGGTGTTTGCGGCGCTGCCGCATGGCGCGTCGGCCGAGTGGGTGGCGAGGGTGATTGCGGCCGGTGCCCGCGTGGTCGATCTGTCGAGCGATCTGCGGCCGGGGCATGGCGGGACCGATCACGCGCCCACCGGTGTGCCGCACGATGCGCCGTATGGATTGCCGGAGCTGTTTCGTGCCCCGTTGCACGGCGCGCGCGTGGTGGCCAATCCCGGCTGCTACGCCACGAGCATTCTGGTGGCGTTGGCGCCGTTGGCGAAGGCGGGGCTGATCGCGCCGGGCGCAACGGTGAACATTTCCGCCGCGAGTGGCGTGAGTGGTGCCGGTGCGTCGCCCAAGCTCGAGCTGCTGTTCGCGGAAGTGACGGAGAATTTCCGACCGTATGGCGTGGGCAATTCGCATCGGCACCTGTTCGAGATGCGCGCCAGCCTTGCCGCCCTCGGTGCCGACTGCGACTTGCTGTTCACGCCACATCTGCTTCCCATCGACCGCGGGATTTTGTCCACCATCACGGTGCCGCTCACGCGCCCGCTCGACGATGCGCTGGCGCCGTTCCGCGAGATGTACGCCAACGAGCCGTTCGTGGAGCTTACCGCCGATCTCCCCGCCCTGGCCGACGTGCAGCACCGCAACGTGGTGCGGATCGGCGCGCGGATTCCTACGGGAGTGCGTACGCCCACGCTGCTGGTGTTCAGCGCGATCGACAATCTGGTGAAAGGCGCGGCGGGTCAGGCGATCCAGAACGCGAACCTGATGCTGGGGCTCGACGAGACCGCGGGACTCACTCGCTAAGCGGAACGCGACATGTTCATTGTTAAACTCGGTGGCCGCACCCAGAACGATCCCGCACTCCCGGCGGCGCTCGCCGCGCTGTGGCGCGCCACCAATGGTGGCGTGGTGGTCGTGCATGGTGGTGGCGATCAGATCAGCGCGCTGCAGCGGCTGCGTGGTGAAGAGCCGGTGTTCGTGGGTGGCCGCCGGGTGACCACCGATACGGCGCTCGAACTCGTGCGCATGGTGTTGTCGGGGTTGGCCAACAAGCAGCTGGTGTCGGCGTTGGTGGCGGCTGGTGCGCCGGCGGTGGGGATTTCCGGTGAGGACGCGGCGCTGCTGCGTGCGGTGCCGATCGACGTGGCCACGTTCGGGCACTCCGGCACGCCCGCAGTGGTTGATCCGCGGCTGGTGCGGGCGCTGCTGGCGGCGGGCTTTCTGCCGGTCATCTCGCCGGTGGCGGCGCGTGAAGCGGACAGCGGGGGCGGTGCGTACAACGTGAACGGGGATGACGCGGCCGCCGCCATCGCGTCGGCCCTCGGCGCCGATGAACTGTTCCTGATGGCCGATGTGCCGGGTGTGCTCGACGGCGACAAGGGGCTGGTGCCGCGGCTCGCGCTCGATGACGCGCAGGCGTTGGTGGCCAGTGGGGTGGCCGGCGGCGGCATGGCCGCCAAGCTCGATGCCTGCGCGCAGGCGCTGGCCGGTGGTGTACACCGGGTGCGGATTGGCGATCTCGCCGCACTCACTGTTCCCGAGGCGGGAACCGCGATCGTTGCGCGCGTGGACGCAACGGATGCCGTCTCTTCCAGGTAGCTGCACATGACTTCGACGATGCCCTCGCCCGCTCCGACCACCGCGTTCACGGCCGCCCCGGCCTTGCCCGCGATCCTCGGCACGTACAAGCGACAGGCCCCGCTGTTCGTCCGCGGCGATGGCGTCTACATGTTCGACGAGCACGGCAAAAAGTACCTCGACCTCGTGGCCGGTATCGCCGTGACGTCACTGGGGCACAACGATCCGGGCGTCATGCACGCCATGCAGGAGGCGTTGGCCACGGGACTCATTCATACATCGAACCTGTACCGTACGGCGCCCGGTGAGGCGCTGGCGCAGTGGTTCGTGGATCACTCGTTCGCCAGCAGCGTATTTTTTGCGAACTCGGGGGCCGAGGCCAACGAAGGCGCCTTCAAGTTTGCGCGTCGGTGGGGTGGCACGCAGGGCTTCCCGAACAAGCACCATATCATCGCGGTACGCGGTGCGTTCCACGGCCGGATGCCGGGCACGCTGGCTGCGACCGATCGTTCAGCCTACCGCCTGCCGTTCCGTCCACTCATGGGCGGTGTGACGATCGTGGAGCGCGACTTGGACGAACTCGCGCGGGCGTTGCACCCGGAGAAGACGGCGGCGGTGATCGTCGAGCCGATTCAGGGGGAAGGCGGCGTGCGCGTGGTCGACCCCGAGTTCCTGCGCGGTCTGCGCGAGCTCACGCGGGAGAAGAACGTGCTGCTCATTCTCGACGAGATTCAGTGCGGACTGGGACGGACCGGGACGTTTTTTGCGCATGAGCAGATTGGTGTCGTGCCCGACATGCTCACCATCGCGAAGCCGCTGGCGAATGGCTTGCCGATTGGCGCCATTCTGGTGAACGACGCCGTGGCGCGCGCGATGCAGCCGGGTGATCATGGCACCACCTTCGGCGGCGGTCCGCTGCTGGCGCATGTGGCGCACCATGTCGTACAGCGGTTGTCCGATCCGGCCATGCTGCAGCACGTGCGCGAGACCGGCGCGTGGTTCGGCGAACAGCTGCAGGGGATCGCCGATCGCACGGGTCAGGTCCGCGCGATTCGCGGCAAGGGCCTCATGTGGGGCATGGATGTGCATGAGCCGGCGGCGGCGATTATCGGCCGCGCGTTCGAGAAGGGATTGCTGCTGGTCAGCGCCGGTGAGCACACGCTGCGCTTCCTGCCGCCACTGGTGATTACCAAAAACGAACTCGCCGAGGGACTCGCGATATTGGAAGCCGCGATGCAGGCGTAGGGCGTCGTGTAGATCCCCCGGTCGTTCGCCACTCGACGTTCTCGAACCGCCAATTTTTCGCGTGCCCTAGTGCATTCGCGCCGGATGCACAATATTCCCGTCGCCTTCACGTGCCTCCGTGAACGGTGCGGGAGATTCACGCGGTGCGTTCGCGTGTCGTCATCCGCGAAGTGCACCGACCTCGCGTGGTTTGATCACCGACGGTGTGGCCCCTGTCCTGGCGCGTCGATCCGGCGACGTGCTCGAGGCCGGACAGGGCCGCTGGTGGATTGGGCTGCTGGTGGAGTAGGCTCGGGCGGCGATTCGGTAACGGCTGGGCCCTGACGCTGCGCGTGACGAGCACGGTGCATAACTTTCGCCCATGCTCGTCTCCAGACTGATTCTTCGTGCATCCGCGATTGCCGCGTCGATGCTTGCTGCCACGGCCGCCGCGTCGTCGCTCTCCGTGTCGTCGCTCGCCGCCCAGGCCGCGCCGCCCACGCTCGTCGTCCAGATCACCATCGACCAGCTGCGCCCCGACTATCTCGACACGTGGTCGTCGCAGTTTACCGGCGGTCTTGGCCGGCTGCTGAAGCAGGGGGCGTTCTTCACGAATGCGTCGCACGATCATGCCACGACCGAGACGGCGCCGGGTCATGCGACGGCCTGGTCGGGACGCCATCCGGCGAATACCGGCGTGGTGCTGAACGAGATCGGCGTGGCCGATCCGCAGTCGCCGCTGCTGCTCGGGCGTGGTGGCGGCGCCTCGCCGTATCGGTTCCGCGGCTCATCGCTCTTCGACTGGATGCGCACCCGCAACCAGTTCAGCCGGGCGCTGTCGGTGTCGCGAAAGGACCGTGGCGCGATCCTGCCATTGGGCCGGGCAAAGCAGCAGGTGTACTGGTACTCGCTCGACGGGCGCTTCACCACCAGCCGCTACTACGCCGACACCCTGCCGGCGTGGGTGCAGCAGTTCAATGCACGGAATTTCCTCAAGCCGTACGTCGGGGCCCAGTGGAATCCCCTGCTCGCGGCCTCGCAGTATCCCGAGAAGGACTCGGTCGCCATCGAGAACCAGGGCAAAGATTTCGTCTTCCCGCACACGCTCGATACCGACCTGCGCGCGGCCGGAACCAACTTCACGGAATTTCCGTGGATGGACGAGGTGACGGTCGACATGGCGCTGGCCGGGGTGAACGCGCTCGACCTCGGCAAGGGACCGACGACCGACGTGCTCGCCGTGTCGTTGTCCACCACCGATGCCATCGGACACCGGTATGGTCCCGAGTCGCGTGAGCTGCACGATCAGGTGCTGCGCGTGGATCGTGCCCTTGGCCGCCTGATCGACTCCCTGTACACGCTGCGCGACTCTACGCGCATCGTGTTCGCGCTGACCTCCGATCATGGCGTGTCGCCGTTCCCCGAGGTCGCGTTTCCGGGGGCCGACCCCAATCGCGGCCGCGTGAATCCGCAGCCCGTCATCGATGCCGCTCGCAGCGCGCTGGCCGCCCGCGGCGTGGAAGGCGATGCCCTCATGCTGCAGGCGGGCATCGTATCGCTCGATCGCCGTCGGTTGGCCGCCAAGCGGGTAAATGCCGACTCGGTGGTCACGGCGTTGCGTGGACAGCTGCTCAAGCTGCCCGGCATGCTGCGCGTAGACCGTGTGTCCACCTTGGCCGCGGCCGCGGGCGACGTGATCGCGCGTCGATGGCTGCACTCGATTCCCACCGACTTCCAGGCCGAGCTGACGGTCACGTTCAAGCCCGGCTACTACTGGTACAGCACGCGCTACGCGACCCACGGCAGTCCGCACGACCTCGACGCGCGCATCCCGATCCTGTTCATGGGGCCGCAGGTGAAGCCTGGACGCTACGCGAAGCCGGTGTTTTCGGTTGACATCGCACCAACGCTGGCCGAGATGCTGGGTATCCCGCCCACCGAGAAGGTGGACGGCCGGGTGCTGACGGAAGTGCTGCGCCGCCCATAGGCGTGATGACCATCCGCATCGACCGTGCCTTCGACGAGCTGCGCTTCGGCGCATCGCGTTCGTTGAATCTGCGCGCGATGCAACCGACCGCGTCGCAGGCCTCCACGCTTGCCGACTCCTGGCTCCGGCAGCAGCAGGTGCTCGGCGCCGAGGAGGCGCTCGTGATCACGGGGCGCGGCAACAACAGTGTGGATGGCTACTCGCCGGTGCGCGAAGCGATCGTAAAGCTGCTGCCGTCGCTGCGTCGCCGGAATGTGATTACCGGGTACGCCGAGCACACCCCGGGTTCGTTCGTGGTCACCTTTGCGCCGGTGCGCGCGCTGTTCGAAACGCCGAAACGGCGGCGGGAGCGGGTGGCGGTGAAGCCGGTGCCTCCGTCCCTCAAGGCGCTGGACGACGAAACGGTGCGTCAGCTGCGCGACCTCTCCACCATGTCGCTGGCTGTGCTCGGCCTTCAGTCACCCACAGCGCTGCAGCTCGAGGACGAAATGCAGCGTCAGTTCGCGGTGCTCAGTGCGGCGCTCCCCGACGATGGTGACCGCGAAGCCCTGCTTCAGCAGGCACTCCTGCGCGCTGCCGAAGAGTACGAAGCGGGGTAAGTTACGACAGCGTTTCGTCTGGATGGTTTCCACTCCACCGGAGTTCATGTCGTGTCCGTTTCCCGCACCACGGCACTGGCGATGACCAGTGCCTTCGCGCTTGCCGCGCAGCTGACGTCGGCGCTCTCCCCGTCGGTGTTGTCGGCGCAAAGCCCCACGACGATGCCTGGCTATTCGCCGAGTGCAGCGGCGACGCAACGGCGCCTCGAGCAGGAGGCCATTCAGGCCCCACAGGCCACGCGGGCGCGGATGCACTCCGCCGCCCTGTCGAAGGAGCCGCATGTGGCGGGTACGCCGGCCCAGAAGCGCACCGCCGACTACGTGATCGCCCAGATGAAAGCGATGGGGCTCGAGACCGAGCTGCGGAGCTACGACGTGTATCTGCCGCATGCCACCGGCGTGAAGATCACGAGCATGGGGCGCGATACGACCGTGCTCGATGTGCAGGAGCCGGGCATCCCGAGCGATGCCTCCACGATGCTGCCGCAGTATCTCCCCGTAAACGGCTACGGTGGTGCGGGCGTGGGTGACGGCGAACTGGTGTTCGTGAACTTCGGACTGATTGAGGACTACGCCACACTCGATTCGATGGGTGTGTCGGTGAAGGGCAAGGTGGTGCTGGCGCGCTACGGGCGGAGCTTCCGCGGCATCAAGTCGCGCGAGGCAGAGAAGCGGGGGGCGGTGGCGGTGCTCATCTACACCGATCCGCTCGACGACGGCTTCGTGCAGGGCGATGTGTATCCCGAAGGCCCGATGCGCCCGTTGCGTGGCCTGCAGCGTGGCAGCGTGTTCAACGGCACGGGTGATCCGCTCACGCCGGGTTATGCCAGCAAGCCGGGGGCGCCGCGCCTCAAGCCGGAAGAGACGGCGGTGCCGAAGGTGCCGGTCGTGCCGATCAGCGCCGCGAATGCGCAGCTGTTGCTGGCGCAGGTGCGCGGCACGGATATCCCACGCAACTGGCAGGGTGGTATGGCGCTGCGCTATCACGTCGGACCGGGTCCGGTGCGCGTGCGCGTCGAAGTGACCACCGACGAAGCGACCGCTGGCACGAAGCAGATCCACAACACGCTTGGGCTTCTGCGTGGCAGTACGTATCCGAACGAATACGTGTACATCGGGTCGCATCGCGATTCGTGGGGGCCCGGTGCTGCGGATAACATCTCCGGTACGGTGAGCGTCCTCGAGGCGGCGCAGTCGCTCTCGGAGATGGCCAAGCGGGGCGATCGCCCCAAGCGCACCATCGTGTTCGCGACGTGGGATGCCGAGGAGTGGGGGCTGGTGGGCAGCACGGAGTACGTGGAAGACGACTCGCTGCGTCTCAAGGCCGGCGCGGTGGCGTATCTCAATCAGGACGTGTCGGCGCAGGGCTCGCAGTTCGGGGGCGGCGGATCGCCCTCCATGCGGGCGATGCTGCGTGACGTGACAAAGCAGGTGCAGGATCCGCGTGGACGCGGCACGGTGTACGAGACGTGGCGGGCGGCCACCGGCACACGCGCCGACACGCTCGAGCCGCCGATGGGTGATCCAGGTGGAGGCAGCGACTTTGCGGGCTTCTACAACCACTTTGGTATTCCGATGGCCGACTGGGGTTTTGGCGGACCGTCCGGCATTTACCACTCGGCCTACGACACCTTCGACTGGATGGAGCGCTTCGGCGATCCGGGCTTTCAGTATCACGCGACCGCCGCACGCATCGGGGCGGCGACGTTGCTGCGCCTCGCTAACGCCCAGGTGCTGCCGTATGACTACGCCGAGTTCGCGCGGACGATGCAGCGCTACGTGGCGCCGGTCGAGCGTGGACTCACGCAGAAGGGATGGAACGCCGCGGTGACCGCGCCGCTGACGGCGGCGATCGCCCGCCTCGAGCGCAGCGCGAACGTCTTTGCCACGACGCGTGATGCGGCGCTGGCTGCCGGCGTGGTGCCGGCCGCGCAGGCGGCGGCCAACAGTGCGTTGCTGCGCGTTGAACGTGCGCTGGCCCGCCCGGCCGGCCTCAAGAGCCGTCCCTGGTATCGGTCGCTCATCTACGCGTCGGACGTCGATAACGGCTACTCGACGATGAGTTTTCCCGGCGTCAACGAATCCATTCGGTACGGCACCGAGGCGGAGACGGTGGCGGAGATCAACGATCTGGCGGCGCGATTCGGCGCCGCCGCCGACGCGGTCGATGCGGCGCGCACGGCGCTGTCGACGCCCGTGAAGCGCTGATCGGTCGGCTGTGTACGATCTCTCCGATCCCCGCTACGCGCGGCAGTTGGTACTGCGGGGCTTCGGCCCCGCCGCACAGGAACGGCTGGCGAATGGGCGTGTCCTGATCGTCGGTGCGGGCGGGCTGGGCTCACCGGCCGCGAGCTATCTCGCGGCGGCAGGTGTCGGTACGATTTCGCTGGTCGATACCGATGTGGTCGATGTGACCAACCTGCATCGTCAGCTGCTGTATACCACGCCGGATGTCGGGCGACGCAAGGTCGACGTCGCGCGCGAGCGCCTGCAGGCGATCAACCCGCAGGTGGTCGTGCACACGCACGATACGCGGCTCAACGCCGTGAATGCCGCGGGGCTGGTGGCCGGGCACGATGTCGTGATTGATGCCACGGACAATTTCCCTGCCCGGTACGCCATCAACGACGCCTGTCTCGCGCAGGGCATTCCGTTCGTTTATGGCAGCGTGGCCCGATTCGACGGGCAAGTCAGCGTGTTCGCCGCGCCGGATGGACCGTGCTATCGTTGTCTCTTCCCCGTCATGCCCGCGCCCGGCACGGTGCCGACGTGCGCCGAAGAAGGCGTATTAGGCGTGGTGCCCGGCATCATCGGGTTGCATCAGGCCGCGGAAGCGATCAAGCTGTTGACGGCCATTGGCACCCCGCTGGTGGGTCAGCTGTTGTTGGTGGACCTGTTGGCGCAGGACTCGCAGCGTATTGCCGTGGCGAAGCGCCATGACTGTCCAACGTGCGGCGACGTCCGCATTTCCTCTCGCCCTGCCATGTCGATTCAACATTGTAATCCGGCCGATGTCGCCGCCCTGCTCACCCGCGACGACGCGCCCATCATCATCGATGTGCGCGAACCGTGGGAGTACGATCTCGTGCATCTGCCGGTCAGCACGCTCATCCCGCTCAACACGTTAGCGTCGAAGGCGAGTGCGTTGGATCCGTCGCGGACATACGCGCTGCTCTGTCACCACGGGATGCGCAGTGAGATGGCCGCGAATTGGTTGATGCAGCACGGATTCTCGCACCTCATCAACATCGATGGCGGCATCGACGCGTGGAGCATGGACGTCGACCCGTCACTGCCGCGCTACTGACGCGTCACACGCCGCGCCGCCTACTGGAGTAGTCCCCGCCGGTCTCGGCGACAGAAAAAGCGGGCGGCTCCCGGAGGGAGCCACCCGCTTTTTCATCACTACCACTCGAGACCCAGAACCCAGTACGGCAGGGCCCAGAGGCGCCGGTCGGAATCGAACCGACGGTGGGAGATTTGCAGTCTCCTGCCTTACCACTTGGCGACGGCGCCGTGCCTGCACTTCACAGGCAGCACGGCAATGTATCGACCTCACCCCTCCAGTGGTAGCAATCGGTGACGTTCCTGAAGGTGTTTGATTGACATTAATTGTTTAAACAGATATCATGTTTGCGATGAATGCGAATCCCCCCGATTCGGCCGCCGCGGCGACCCGTGCATCCACGGTGCACATCCTTCGCACCGCCACCGCCCACGTCGAGCGGGCGCTGGCGCGGGCGCTCGAGCCGTTCAACGTGACCGCGGCGCAGTACGAGCTGCTCCAAGTCATCGCGCATTATGGCCAGAGCGGCGCCGGATGCAGCGAGCTGGGCACGCATCTGGCCGCTCCGAGTCCCGACCTCACCAGAATGCTCGACCGGCTCGACATTGCCGGCTTGGTGGCCCGTCACCGTGATACCAATGACCGTCGCGTCGTGCATGCCGCGCTGACTGAAAAAGGCGAGGGCTTGCTCCGCGCCGCCGCCCCTGTCGTCGCGAAGGCAGAGCGCATCGTGTTTGGCGGGCTCGCCGACCGTGAGCGCGCCCAATTGGCCATGCTGCTTCAGGGTGTTCGCCAAAACTGCCCCAGCAACTAATTCGCGTGCGGCAACGCCTGCGAGCGCGATCTCCGCGATCTCCACGAGACCGAAGCGCCGTTCCTCCGAGCGCACGACGCGCCGTCGCGAGATATTTCCAACATGCCTGATCTCCTGCTGCCCGTGTTCCCGCTGGGCGTCGTGCTGTTTCCCGGTACCCTGTTGCCGCTGCACCTCTTCGAACCGCGCTATCGGAAGCTGCTCGCCGATGTGCGCGCGGGCGACGGGCGTTTCGGCATCATTCCCGCCGTACCAGGTGTCGCCGAACGCGACTTGCCGGTGGGCCGCATGGGCTGCGTGGCCAAGGTCACTGACGTGGAAATGATGCCCGATGGCCGCGCCAACATCATCGTGACGGGCTGCGAACGCTTCGCACTTACCGCGTTCGTAGAACGCGATGTCCCGTATCTGGTGGCCACCGGCACCTTCGTACATGACGAAACCGGCGCGTCGCCGGTAGCACTGGCCGTGGCCGCCGACGAAGTCATCGCCAACTTCACGCGCGTCGTACGGGCCGTGCGCACGTTGAACGACGACACCGATCCGCTCCCCGAGTTGCCCGACGACGTCGCGCAGGTGGCGTGGAGTGTCGGCGCGATGATCGATCTGGATTTCGATAGCCGCTATCGCCTACTCGCCGAGCGATCGCCGGCCGCGCGCCTTATGCAGATCGACCACGTGCTGCGGAAAGCGATCCCGGATCTTGAATTACAAGCGGCGCTCAAAGCACAGTAGCGCGTACGTCGCCGTTATCGCTGCATTCGCGGTCGCTGCAAGCGCCGCCCGCCGACATACACCGACAGCACCACCACCATCACCGCGCCGATCACCGACGCGGTGAGCGACGGGCCGTCCTGCAGCGCCTTCTCCGACGAATCCGTGAGCGAGGAGGCCACGGCCAACGTCCACTGACGCACACTCAAATAATGCAGGGCGGGGAAGGTGCGACTGAGCGCGCCCTCCCAGAAGAGCACGTACACCAAGCCGGCCACCAGCGCGCGGCGCGTGAGCAGCGCGAGGGCGGTAAACAGGGCCGCGTAAGTCGCGCCGCCGAACAGCACGGCCACCGTGAACGCCGTCGTCACCTGCTCCGGGTTGCTGCCGTCAGCCGCAATCGCGCCGGTGCTCCACACCGCGAAGGCCGAGAGCAGCCCCGTCACCATCGACGCGTACATCACGCGCACACACGCGATCCACCAGCGTGGCGTCGTCGTGGTCACGAGATACAACAGCGTGCCGTCTTCCGTCTCGGCGCTGAACGCGCTGGTGCCCAGCAGCAGCGCGATCAGTGGCATGGCGAGTCCGCACACCAGCGAGTCGTAGCGCTGCACCAGAAACGCCACCGGATCGCCACTTAAACTCCCGCGCGAGGCGAAGGCCAAGGCGAAGAGCACCGGCAGCAGCAACAAGCCACTCACGCCCACGACCAGCGTTACCGAGAAGGTGCGGGCCCACGCCAGCTGCACCAGCACGCGCGCCGTCGCCCACGGCGAGATCCGACCGTACGCCACGCTCATCGCGCCACCAGATAGGCGAACACGTGCTCTAGCGACTCGTCGGTTGGCTGCACTTCCAGCAGCGTGATCGACGCCCGCTGCGCGACCACACCGACGTGATGCGCAAAGCCGGTGTAATCTGCCGCCCGCACCATCAGCGCATCGGCGTCGATATCCACCCCCATCACGGTGGGCGACGACAGCAGCGCCGAGGCTAACGCGCGATCGTTGGTGGACCGAATACGCACCGTGTGCGG
>NSHR01000017.1 GCA_002737115.1 Gemmatimonadota bacterium
GTTTTCTCATGCGGCCGGCCGGCGGGTGGCTTATGGGGCGCTACGCCGACAAGCACGGACGTCGCGCCGCACTCACGTTGTCGGTGCTCCTGATGTGCGGCGGATCGCTGCTGATTGCCGTGACGCCGAGCTACGCGAAGATCGGCCTGATCGCGCCGGCCATGCTCGTGCTGGCCCGCTTGCTGCAAGGACTCAGCGTGGGCGGCGAGTACGGCGCCAGCGCCACGTATCTGAGTGAGATGGCCGGTAAGACGCATCGCGGTTTCTGGTCGAGCTTTCAGTACGTCACGCTGATCATGGGCCAGTTATTGGCGCTGGCGATGCTGCTGTTGTTGCAGCGCACGATGTCGCCGGCCGATTTGGAGTCGTGGGGCTGGCGTATTCCGTTCATCGTCGGCGCCGCGCTGGCCGTCGTTGCGGTCGCGATGCGACGTGGCCTCGAAGAAACGTCGGCGTTCGAGAAGGATCGTGCGTCGCGTCCTCCACAGAGTGCGGCCGCCACCATGCGTGGCCTCATGGCCCATCCGCGCGCCGTCCTCACCGTAGTGGGTCTCACCGCCGGCGGCACCGTCGCGTTCTACACGTTCACGACGTACGCGCAGAAGTTCCTGGTGAACACCGCTGGTTTCAGTAAGAGCGACGCGACGTACATCAACGCGATGTCACTGCTGATCTACATGCTGCTGCAGCCGGCCATCGGCGCCCTCTCTGACCGCATCGGCCGACGGCCGGTGCTTACCGCGTTCGGCGTGCTCGGCACCCTCGGCACCATTCCGTTACTCACCGCCCTCGAAGGGGCGCGCACGATTCCGCAGGCGCTCTCGCTGCTGATCCTCGCCTTGGTGGCGGTGAGCGGCTACACCGCCATCAATGCGGTCGTGAAGGCTGAGCTTTTCCCGACCAGCATCCGCGCCTTGGGCGTGGGCTTCCCGTACGCCGTGGCGGTGTCGGTGTTCGGTGGCACGGCGGAATACTTTGCCCTGTGGTTCAAGAACATGGGCCACGAGCGCTGGTTTTACTGGTACGTCACCGGCTGCATTCTCGCGTCGCTGGTCGTGTATGCCACCATGCCCGAAACGCGCGATAACACGCACATGGACGAGTAGGCTTGGTTTGCACCGCGACTACGGGCGCCATACCACGTCCGTACTCGCGTTGCCCACCTTGTCGATCGCGTTGACCACGATCCCGTCGGTACCCGCCGACGGGACATCGGCGGTCAGCGCCGCCACCCGCTGCAAGCGCTGCGACCACGTGCCGTTGGTACGCCAGCGAATCAGGTACCACGACAGCGGCTCGCTCGTGACGGGCGTAATCGACACGCGTAGCACCGCCCCGAGAGACGTCACACCGATCGTCGGTGCCGGCGGAGCCGTCGCATCGAGCCAATCGGTGGCCGGCGGCAGCGCGCGCGCCGCGAATACACCACTCGTGAGTAACGAGCGCAGCCCACCGCGATCGTTCACCACAACCGTGGTGTTGTAGAGCAACGACCCGGTTGAACCACCGGCCGCGGCGTTCTGCCCGCGGATGAGTTGCACCTGCGCTGGAATCTCGGCCGCCGTGTAGGCGCTCGTGCTGCCGTCGCTCACGCGATACGCCGCCAAGCCCGGCCACAGATGCCGTCGCATGGTGTTCTGCTGTCCCCACCACGTGAGAAGCGCCCCGAAGCTTTGGCCGGTCGAGGCAATCGACCAGTACAGCTGCGGCGCGAAATAGTCCACCCACCCGCGCTGGAGCCACGTGCGCGAGTCGGCGTAGATCGACGCGTACGAATCGAGCCCCACGATGCCCGCCGGACTGCCGGGACGCCAGATACCGAATGGACTAATGCCCACGCGCGCCGTCGGCGATACCAGATGCGCCTCGCGGTACAACCGCTCGACGAACCGATTCACGTTGTCGCGACGCCAGTCGGCGCGCCCCAGCAGTCCCCCGCCCCGCTGGTACGTGGCGTACGTGGCGCTGTCGGGAAAATCGAGCCCCGCACACCGTGAGTCCGGATACGGATAGAAGAAGTCGTCGAGATGCACCGCGTCCACGTCGTAGCGACGCAGCACATCGGTGATCACCGCAATCGCCTGATCCTGCACGGCCGCTGCGCCGGGATCGAACCACAGTTGCGTGCAGTACTTTCGCGTGAGCTCGGGGCGACGCACAGCGAAGTGCGTACTCGCCAGCCGCAGCGTGTCACTCAAATTCGCCGCACGAAACGGATTGAACCACGCGTGCACCTCGATGCCGCGTAGCCGAGCCTGCGTGATGGCATAGGCCAGCGGATCGTACCCCGGGTCGACGCCCTGGGTACCCGTCAGCGAGCGCGACCAGGGCTCAAGCGTGGACGGGAACAGGGCGTCGCCAGCGGCGCGCACCTGCAGCACGATGGCGTTCAGCCCGGCCTGATCCGCCGCGTCGAGGATCAGGGAGAACTCGGTCTGCTGCTGCGCTACGGTGAGACCGCTGCGCGACGGCCAGTCGATGTTCGCCACGGTGGCAATCCACAGCCCACGGAATTCGCGCGTTACAGCCGGAACCGTGAACGCCACCGGCGGCGGCGGCGTCACCGGCGCGGTCGGCGCCGTCGGCGCCTCGCCCGTGGCGCACGCACCGAACAGCGCCGCAGCGATGACCGCCGTCAACACACGTGGAGTAGCCTTGATCCATTGCATGCCGTAGCTTCGCGCAATCCCCACCAATCCGGAAGCATGACCGGATCGCGCTCATCGACCGTCCCCCAGACACGCCTCGTCATGTCCCGTGCGTCTCGTCCGTTGCGGCGCTGTGCCCTCGCCCTCGCCGCGGTTGTTCTGGCCACTACGCCGCTCAGTGCGCAACGTGCTCCGCGCGCCGCCAAGCCGCTCCGCCACGGATTCGCCGTCGATCGGCTGGCGCGTATCGACTCCATGCTCGACGCCGCCGTCGCGCAGGACGAAATCGCCGGCGCGGTGGCCCTCGTGTTGCGCGACGATCAGGTGGTGTACGAACGAGCGGTCGGCTGGAGCGATCGCGAAGCGCAGCGACGCATGACACCCGATGCGGTATTCCGCATCGCCTCACAGACCAAGGCGCTCACCAGCACCGCCGTGCTCATGCTGCTCGAAGAAGGGCGGCTCACGCTGGCCACGCCGGCCAGTCGCTTCCTGCCGTCGTTCGCACGAACTACCGTCGCCACGCGCACCGATACCGGCGTGGCCATCGTCCCCGCTCGGCGTGCGATCACGATTCGCGATCTGCTCACGCACACCGCCGGTATTTCCTACGGCATGGACGCGTCGGTGCGTGCCCGGTACGAACCGATGGGGCTCGGACCTGCAGCCGGCTTCGGCTGGTACACGGCCGACAAATCCGAACCGGTCTGCACCACCATGGACAAACTCGGCACGCTGCCCTTCGTAGCGCAGCCGGGCGAGGCGTGGGTGTATGGCTACAACACCGACATCCTCGGATGCATCGTGGAGCGCGCGTCGGGCATGCCACTCGACACGTTTTTACGCACGCGCATCACGCAGCCGCTCGGCATGCGAGACACGCACTTTTTCCTGCCAGTCGCCCAGCGTACTCGTCTCGTCACCGTATACGCCAACGACTCGGGCCGTGTGCGCCGCGCGTCCGACGGTGCCCGCGGCCAAGGACACTATGTCGACGGGCCACGCGTCAGCTTTGCCGGTGGAGCGGGCCTCGTGTCCACGGCCCGCGACTACGCGCGCTTCCTGCAGATGATCGCACACGGCGGCCGATGGAACGGCCAGCAATACCTCGCGCCGCACACCGTGGCCCTTATGACCACCAATCAGGTGGGCACGCTGCACGGCACCACCACGGGCTTCGGCCTCGGCTTCGAGACCACCGAGCGCTACGGCGCCACTGGCTCGTCGTCAGTGGGCACCTTCGGCTGGGGTGGGGCCTACGGATCGAACTACAAGGTTGATCCGGCCGAAGGACTCGTCATCGTGTTCATGATCAATCAGCTGCCGAGTGGCACCGACGTGGTCGGACGATTCCAAACCATGTTGTACAGTGCGCTCGTCGACGCGCGCGCGATGCGCTGACGGCACGTCGCCCTCGCCACCATGCAGATCGGAATCGACCTCGGCGGGACCAAGATCGAAGGCATCGCGCTTGACCGCGCGGGCGAGGAACTCGCCCGCCAGCGTGTACCGACGCCGCAGGCCTATGACCTGACGATCGCGGCCATCGTCTCGCTGGTAGCCCACCTCGAGGCCGCCACCGGACAGCGCGGGACGGTCGGCGTCGGCATTCCCGGCGCCGTGATGCCGGATACCGGCCTCGTCAAGAACGCCAACTCCGTGTGGCTGATTGGCCAGCCCCTCGGCACCGACCTCGCCGCACAACTTGGGCGCGACGTGCGGCTCGATAATGATGCGAACTGCTTCGCCCTCTCCGAGGCAAGCGATGGCGCCGCGGCCGGTGCCGAGGTGGTGTTCGGGGTCATCATGGGAACTGGCGTGGGGGGCGGCATCGTGGTGCGCGGACGCGGCCTCACGGGGCGCAATCTCATTGCCGGCGAGTGGGGGCATAATCCCCTGCCATGGCCGCAGCCCGAAGAGCTCCCCGGCCCTCTCTGTTACTGTGGCAAGACCGGCTGCATCGAGCGCTGGATCTCGGGCCCAGCCGTCGCCGCCGATCACCGACGCGTCACTGGTCAGGTCATGGCAGCACCAGACATTTTCGCGGCCGCGGAGTCGGGACACCTCGACGCACTCGCCACGCGCGCGCGCCTGATCGACCGGACCGCCCGCAGTCTGGCGACCGTCATCAACCTGCTCGACCCCGACCGGATCGTCCTAGGCGGGGGACTGTCGAACGTGCCCCGGCTTGCCGAGGACGTGGCGGCGCAGCTGCCGGCCTGGGTCTTTTCTAACCGCGTCGACACGGTGCTCGTGCGGAATCGGCATGGCGATTCGAGCGGCGTTCGCGGCGCGGCCTGGCTGTGGCCCGTGGCGTAGCCGCGCGACGCTTGTCCGCGGTCCGGCCGTGGGATAGCATACACGGGTACGCAGGTGGCCTATCGTATAACGGCTATTACCCCGGCCTTTGAAGCCGGTGACCTCGGTTCGATTCCGAGTGGGCCTATTGTACCCAGTTCGCGTCGTGCAGGACTTGTAGCAGCCGTTGGTTCCGCTAGCTTGAAGGGCTGGCTTCAAACTCGATCGGGACGGAGCCGCCGCGCCTCATACAGAGGTACCGGCGACACTCCGCCCCATTTGTACTGGCTCCGTACCAACACCCTTCACACAGGTCGAGATCTCCGGATGACTCCGTCTTTGGACGCACCGTCCCCGTTGCCACGCGGCTTCAAGATCCTCTCTGGCACGGCGAATGTGCCGCTGGCGGAAGAGATCGCGAAGACGCTCGGCGCCGAGCTGTGTAAAGTGACCTGTACGCGTTTCGCTGACGGGGAGGTGTTCGTGCGCATCGACGAGAACATCCGTGGGGCGGACGTGTACGTGGTCCAACCCACGAATCCGCCGGGCGAAAATGTGCTCGAGCTGCTGCTGCTCATCGACGCAGCGCGCCGTGCCTCGGCCTCCCGCGTGACCGCCGTGCTCCCCTACACGGGATACGCCCGGCAGGATCGCAAGGATCAACCGCGCGTCGCGATTGGCGCCAAGCTCATGGCCAACCTCATCGAGACCGCCGGTGCCGATCGCGTGCTGGGCCTCGATTTTCATGCGCACCAACTGCAAGGGTTCTTCGACGTGCCCGTCGATCACCTGTATGCCGCGCCGGTGTTCACGAATTATTTCCGCAAGAAGGGGCTCAAGGACCTGTGCGTCGTGGCCCCCGACGTCGGATCGGCGAAGATGGCGCGTGGCTTTGCCAAGCGTCTCGACGCCACGTTCGCCATCATCGACAAGCGTCGTCCTAAGGCCAACGTGGCCGAAGTGATGAACGTTGTCGGTGAAGTCGAAGGCCGGGATTGCCTCATTCCCGACGACATGATCGACACGGCCGGCACCGTCTCCGAGGCCGCCCGTGCCCTTAAAAATCTCGGCGCGAACGACATCTACGTGTGTGCTACGCACGCGCTGTTCAGCGGCCCCGCCGTCGAACGGCTCATGAACGCGCCGATCAAGGAAGTCGTGGTGACCGACTCCATCAATCTCCCCCCCGAGCGACGCTTTCCGTCGCTGCATGTGCTCTCGGTGGGCGAACTGCTGGCGAAGGCCATCCGATTTACGCATGCCGACCAGTCGGTGAGCGTACTGTTCGAATAACGGCACACCAAGCCGTTACTGGCCGGGACGACCATTTCCGGTTACTCCCGAACCACTTTTTTCTCAGAGGCTCGTCCACATGTCCACCGCTTCTCTCTCCGCGTCCGTTCGCACCGAAACGGGCAAGGGTGCCGCTCGCAAAATCCGTCAGGCCGGCAACATCCCCGCTGTGATCTACGGCCACGGCCGCGAGTCGCAGTCGCTCGTCCTCAACGCACGCGATACCGATAAGCTCCTCAAGAGCATCGCCATCAGCAGCACCGTGATCGAACTTGCGATCGACGGCAAGACGGCCCGTACGCTGATCCGCGAAGTACAGCGTCACCCGTTCAAGCGCACCATCACGCACATGGACTTCCAGGAGCTCGTGGCTGGTGAGACCGTGTCGGTGCATTGCCCGATCGTGTACATCGGCGTACCGGAAGGCGTGCGTCTCGAAGGCGGCCTGCTCGACCAGATCATGCACCAGCTGCACATCGAAGCGGATTCGTCGTCGATCCCGAATCACATCGACGTCGACGTGTCGTCGCTGAAGATCGGCAACACGCTGCACGTGTCCGACCTGAAGCTCCCCGCCGGCATCAAGGTGCTCGACGAGCCGGGCAACACGGTCTGCATCGTGCAGGTGCCGAAGGTTGCGGTGGAGCCCATCGTCGATGGCGCCGCCGAGCCGGAAGTCATCCGCGCGAAGCCCAAGGCCGACGAGAAGTAAGTCGCGTACGGGGCGCGGAATTCGTTCAGCATGGTCACCCCACGCTGGCGCATTCCGCGTCCCGCCCGTTTACCTCTGCGCATGAAAGTCATCGTCGGACTCGGCAATCCCGGCCGGGAATACGAACACACGCGACACAACGTGGGCTGGTGGCTCGTTGACCACCTCGCCCGTCATTGGCATTTCGATCCGTGGCGCAAGGACGGCGAGGCCGTCACCACGCAGGGCCTGGTCGGCGGCAAGAAGGTCAAGCTGGTGAAGCCGCAGACATTCATGAACCTCAGCGGCGCCGCCCTCCGCCCCTATCTCAAGCGCGAAGGCTGGACAGCCGCCGACGACCTCATGGTGATCGTCGACGAAGTTGCCGTGCCCGCCGGCGAGTATCGCCTGCGCGCGGCCGGCAGCCCGGGTGGGCACAACGGCCTCAAGAGCATCGAGGCCCATCTCAAGTCGCCCGCCTACCCGCGCCTGCGCATCGGCATCAAGCCGGTCGATGAACGCCGGCAGATCGGCGATCTGGCCGACTTCGTCCTGCACGCCATGCCGCGCGACGAACGGGAGCTGGTCGAAGCGCTCTATCCGCGGATGATCAGCGCGCTCGAGTTGTGGATCGGCGACGGCACCGAGAAGGCCGTGAGTACCATGGGGCGCTGAGGCGCTAACGTCGGGCGTTAGCGCTTCGCGTTGATGTGCTGCTTCGTCCAGAGCACCACCACCGCGCACTGGTTGCCCGCCGTCTGGAAGCGCGCCGGCGCCTGCATCTCGTTGTTGAAGATTTCCACGGCGGCGATTTCTTCCTTCGGCAGGCGGGCAATCATGTTGTCAGGGGTGTTCGGTTCACGCACGCCGTTCACCCACAGCGACGCCATGCAATCGCCACGACCGCGAATGATGAAATCCCCCGGTGCCCGTCCGACCTGCGTGCGAATGCCCGGTAGCAAGTCGAGCGCCTGACGCGTGCGATCGTACTTCGCGAAGTGCGTGGAATCCACGAACCGCCCCAGCCCCGACGCCTTCCGTTCATCGAGCTCCGTCGCGTCGCGTGACTTGATGCGCGTGGAGCGAATGCTGACCTGCTCCACCAGCGTGCCCTTCTCCACCAGCACGTCGAGGCCCGTCACGCCCTTCTCAAGCACGTCAAGCTGCTTCGCGACCGTCACGAAGCCGATCTTGCGCGCGGATACCATGCGGCTGCCCGTCGGCACGTTGTTGATCGTGAAGCGGCCGTTGGGACCCGACATGATCTCCGCGGCGAAGCCGCCGAAGGTCACCATCGCGGCGGGAACCGACGCACCTTGCTCATCGACCACGCGTCCCTGCACCGTCGCCGTTGCCGTCGGTCCACCCGTCGCGCCGAGGACCAGATCGACGCGACGCAGCGAGGCGGCGTCGGCAGCGACCAACACATTGTCGCTGCGATACTGCGACGACGACGCCACCAACGCGGCCGGTCCGAACTCCTGTACGCCGCAGAACAGGTAATTGCCCAGCGAGTCGCTGCGCACCGTCATCGATTCAAACGTGGGCGTCGTGTCGAGCAGGCTCTTCACCGCCTGCCACTGCAGCACCAGTCCCACGCCGGCCACCCGCGTCGCGCCGTCGGCCGCCGTGGTGGCGCCGAAGAGAATGCCACCCATGCCGTTGGCGGGGCGACGCTGCCCCACACACAGCCGGGCCCAGGCCGTATTCATGCCGGGGGTGGCCACGATCGGCCGTTCCCACGGCCCGTCGCCGGCCGGACGCGTGGCCGTGAGCTCTCCGAGGCCAAGGCGGTCGGCCCGCTCGTGGAACGCGACCAGGCGCATCACGCGCATCCGGCTGTAGATCGTGAACCGCCCAAGGGAATCGCTGGCGGCCGACTCGCCACCCGGCTCCGCCGTAATGAGCGCGCCGGCCATCGGCCGAAAGGCCAGACTGTCATACGCGAGGCCGCGAATCGTATCCGGTCGCTGCGACACCGGCGCCACCTGCGCCCCAATCGACGGCGCGGACACCAACCTCGCCATCACGATCATCGACACGGTGGCCGCCTGCCAGAATCCACGACGCATCACGCGCTATCCCAGAAAAAGTTCGTGGTCTCGCCCTCGGCGTCCGGCGACCAGATTCGCGACCGGGACCGGCATTCGGGACCAAATAATGTCGAATGGTTGATCGGGACGAGTCCAGCGCGCAACGTTCCTGCATGCTAACCCAATCTCCGTTCCGCCGTTTGCTCCTCGCCGGTGTGATGATCGCCACCGCCGCCGTGGGCTCCGCCTGTGGCACCCGCGATGGCTCCCCCACGGCATCGTCCTCCACGGCCATTCTCGGCGCCGTCGAAGAGCTCCCCAGCCCCGCACCGGCCGGCAGTAAAACGCCGGTCGTCATCGCCGATGACAGCGGCGCAGCGTACCTGTCGTGGACGGAGCAGCGCGTCGACTCCTCGTTCGCGATCCGCCTCGCCAAGTGGAACGGCACCACCTGGGATTCGTCGCGCACGGTCGCCGCCGATCTCCCGTTCTTCGTGAACTGGGCCGACTTCCCCGCCATCGTGAAGCTCGGCAACGGCGACCTCGCCGCCCACTGGCTCGAGCGCGAAGGCAAGAGCACCTACGCCTACGGCATTCGCACCGTGCGCTCGCGTGACGACGGCCGTACGTGGAGTGCCCCCGTAACGCCGCACACCGACGGGCTGGCCGCCGAGCATGGGTTCGTGTCACTCTGGGCCGAGAGCGGCCGAGACTTGGGGCTCGTGTGGCTCGACGGCCGCAAGAGTGCCATGAAGGATTCCACGCGCGAGATGACCGTGCGCACCGCCGTGGTGCGCGACGACGGCACACTCGCGCGGGAAGCCGTGCTCGACGCCCGCACCTGTGATTGCTGTCAAACGGCCACCGCGAGGGGTTCGCAGGGTCGCGTGATTGTCTATCGGGATCGCTCGGATAAGGACATCCGCGACATCGCCATCGTGCGCGAGCTGGTCGGTGGCTGGAGTCCGCCGGTGCTGGTGCACGCTGACGACTGGTACTATCCGGGTTGCCCGGTGAATGGCCCGCAGGTGGCCGCCAGCGGCAAAACGGTGGTCGTGGCCTGGTACACGGCCGCCCACGATACGGCGCGTGTGCTGGTGGCCACCTCGACCGACGGCGGCGCCACGTTCGGTGCCCCGGTGCGCATCGACGAGGGCGATCCGATCGGCCGCGTGTCCATCGTCCTCGACAGCCGGGCCGAACCGATCGTGGCCTGGCTCGAACAGCGCACAACCGATGAAGCCGAAGTGCTGGTGCGGCGCGTGACCGGCGCGACCATCGGGAACACCCGCAGCCTGGCCCGTACGTCGGGCGCACGGCAAAGCGGCTTCCCGCGTCTCGCGGTGCTGCGCGACACCCTGTTGGCGACCTGGACGACCACGAAACCCGCACCGCAGGTGCACGTGGCGCGTCTTCCTCTCTCCTCGAGCGCCCGATGAGTTCTGAGCTATCCCGTATGGTGCCGCGCTCGGCGTCGATCGGCCATCTCCTGTTGGCCGGAGCGATCGCCTCTGGTGGGCTGTCGTCGTTCGTAAACGCGCAGGACGCGCCCGAGCCGCAGCCGGTCGCTACGGCGCCGGTGCCGCGCACCGACTTGCCCCTCAAGCTCGCGCCGCGCCCCACCAAGAGCGCAATCACCGCGGATGATCTGATGACGCGGCTCTACATCTTTGCCGATGATTCGCTCATGGGCCGCGATGCCGGCACGGAAGGCAGCTTCAAGGCCACCGAGTTGCTGGCGCGCGAAGCCAAGCGCCTCGGCCTGCAGCCGGCCGGTGACAGCGGCACGTTCTTCCAGACGCTACCGCTCAAGAGTAAGAAGGTCGACCCGCTGTCGTCGTTCATCGCCGGCGGCGCATCGCTGGAACTGGGCGAGGAGTGGGGCTTCAAGAGCGGCAGCACGATGACCTTCACCGACACGCCGGTGATGTTCGGCGGCGTCATGGGTGAGGCCGCGCTACTGACGGCCGAGCAAGTGGCGGGCAAGCTCGTCGTGCTCACCGTGCCGCTGTCACAGGCCGCCGTGCAGCAGGCGGTCGAAGGTGACGTGGACGTGCCTGCCGGTGCCGCCGGCATCGTGCTCTTGGTCCCGCAGCAGGCGGCCGGCGTGTTCGGCTACGTGCTGCGCCCGGGCGTGTTCGTGGACGATCCCGCCTTTGGTGGTTCGCGCCTGTTCGTCGGCTCGGGCGCCATCGCGAAGCTATTCACGTCACCGCTCAGCGAACTCAAGGCCGGCGCCGTTGGCGCCACCGTGAACGTGAAGGCCATCCTCGACGTCGTGCCCTCGCCGTTCCCCGCGCGCAACGTCGTCGCGATCCTGCCAGGCAGCGATCCGAAGCTGAAAAACCAGTACGTCGCCGTGGGCGCGCACAGCGATCACGTGGGCATGGCGCGTCGCGCGGTCGATCACGACTCGGTGCTGATCTTCAACCGCATCGTGCGCCCCGGTGGCGCCGAGAACGATGACAAGATGGGCAACGCCGAACAGTTCACGCAGATCAACGCCGAGTTGGCGGAGATGCGAAAGTCGAGCCCCACACGCCGCGACTCGATCTTCAACGGCGCCGACGACGACGGCTCGGGGTCGGTGGCCGTGCAGGAGATCGCCGAGTTACTGTCCACGATGAAGGTCAAGCCGAAGCGCTCGACGCTGTTTGTGTGGCACGTCGGCGAGGAGAAGGGACTGTGGGGCTCGAAGTTCTTCACCGAGCACAGCACCGTTTCACGTGATTCGATCGTAGCGCAACTGAATATCGACATGGTCGGCCGCGGCTCGGCCACCGATCTCACCGGCAGCTCCAAGGAAGGGCAAGATCTGCGCGGTGGGCCGGATTACCTGCAGCTCGTGGGTTCGCGCCGCCTGTCCACCGAACTCGGTGATCTCGTGGAGCGCGCGAACACGTCGAAGAAGCACAACCTGGTGTTCGACTACGGCATGGATGCGAACGAACACCCGATGAACATCTACTGCCGCAGCGATCACTATGAGTACGCCAAGTGGGGCGTCCCGGTCACCTTCTTCACCACCGGCGGCCACTCGGCGTATCATCAGCTCACCGACGAACCACAGTACATCGACTATCCGCACATGACGCGGGTGGCGAAGCTGATCGCCGACGTGGCGCTGGACCTTGGCAACCGGGCCGGGCGTCCGGTGGTGAACCAGCCCAAGCTCGACCCGCGCGGCGTCTGCAAGCAGTAGTTGGCGACAGGCGAAGCAGGGTGTGGGGGTATGGAGACCGTCGTCTCCGGGTCCTGAATCGAGTCGCCCGGCATCGCGGCCACCATTCGCCCGCCCCCCGCTACATTTCACGGTGGGCGGAGCGCGTCGCGACTCCCTACCCCGTACGCTGTACTCCCTACTTCGTTTTTAATCGTGCTTCAACTCGGCATCGTCGGCCTCCCCAACGTCGGCAAATCGACGCTTTTTAACGCCCTGACCTCGGCCAAGGCTGAAGCGGCGAACTACCCCTTCTGCACGGTCGACCCCAACGTCGGCATGGTGGAAGTGCCTGACGCGCGACTGGCGAAGCTGGCCGAGATCGTGCAGCCCAAGCGCACGCTGCCGGCGGCCGTGCAATTCGTCGACATCGCCGGGCTGGTGAAGGGCGCGTCGCAGGGCGAAGGGCTGGGCAACAAGTTCCTGCAGAACATCCGCGAGACGGATGCCATCGTGCACGTGATCCGGTGTTTCGCCGACGATGACGTGACGCACGTGATGGGCTCGCCCGATCCCGCACGCGACAAGGAAACGATCGAGCTCGAACTCGCGCTCGCCGACTTGGCCGTGGTGGAGAAGCGCCTCGACAAAGTGAAGCGGGCAGCCAAGGCGAACGACAAGGACGCGCTGGCGGAGTTACCGGCGCTGGAAGCTGCCTTCGCGACGCTGTCTGAAGGCATGCCGCTCCTGCGCGCCGGCCTCGCGCCTGAGCATATGCTCTCGTTGGCCGGGCTGCAGCTCATCACGGCGAAGCCGGTGTTGTACGCCGCCAACGTGACCGACGCCGAGTTGGCGGGTGACGAAGGCCCGTATCTCCAAGCGCTCCGCGCCGCCGTCGCGGCGACCGGTGAACGCGCCGAGATCGTGGCGTTCTCCGCCAAGATCGAAGCCGAGCTGTCGGAGCTCCCGCCCGAAGAGCGGAGCGAGTTCCTCGCCTCGCTCGGCATCGAAACGGCCGGTCTCGACCGACTCATTCAGGGTGGCTACCACCTACTTGGCCTGCAGACGTACTTCACGGCAGGTGAGCAGGAAGTACGCGCCTGGACGATCCATCATGGTGACACCGCGCCCAAGGCCGCGGCCGTCATCCATACCGATTTCGAGAAAGGCTTCATTCGCGCCGAGACGGTGTCCTATCAGGACTTCATCACGCACGGCGGATGGAAGAGCGCGCGAGAGAAGGGGGCGGTGCGCTCGGAAGGGAAGGAATACGTGGTGCACGACGGCGACGTGCTGCTGTTCCGCTTCAACGTTTAAGCGACCCTTTTGTCTAGACATGGGTAGCAGGTCGCCATGAGGATCATCTCGATAATGTCGGCGCTGATAGCCGCGGTGGTGCTCGCGAGCGGTTCGCCCCCGCTCGCCGCTCAATTGCCGGACACAGCGGGCAATCGCGCCGTGCGCCGACTCCCCGCCAACGCGGTGTCGGTGCCGTTCAAGGTTGGTGAACGGCTCGAGTACGAGGTGCGCTTCGGGTCGCTCAAGGTGGGCACTGGCAGCATGGAGGTTCGCGAGATCGCCGAGATTCGCGGCCGTCCGGCGTGGCACACCGTGTTCACGATCAGCGGCGGCATTCCGCTGTACCGGGTGAACGATTTGTACGAGTCGTGGTTCGATGTCACGACGCTCAATTCCCTGCGCTACCATCAGGATGTCGACGAGGGCAGCTACGAGCGCAGGCGTCGCTACGAAATCTTCCCTGAGCGCGGCGTGTTCAGAGAGAACGACCGTCCCGAAGAGCCCACGGTGTCGAATCCGCTCGACGATGGGTCGTTCCTGTACTTCATACGCACGGTCCCGCTCGAAGTGGGCCAGTCGTACGAATACGCGCGCTACTTCAAGGCCGCCGGCAATCCGGTGCGCATTCGCGTCGTTCGCAAAGAAACGATCACGGTGCCCGGCGGCACGTTTAAGACCGTCGTGCTACAGCCCACGTTTCAGACGAAAGGCATCTTCAGCAAGAATGGCAAAGCCGAGGTGTGGATCACCGACGATGATCGCCGCCTGATGGTGCAGATGAAGTCCAAGCTCAGCTTCGGCTCACTCAACTTGTACCTGCGCGGGTCAACCGGCACGCGGTAGCTGCCGGAGCCGTGGTTAGTCGTCGAAGAACTGCTCGCTGCGGTGTGCGTCCGCGCGCACCAGCGGGATCGCGCACTGTGGGTCGTCGTTTCGGGTGGCGTTCACCCACGTCTTCACCTGATAGGCATGCAGCGGTCCCTCGTACGGGCGCAGCAGTCGCGCCGCATCGGCGGGTGTGGTCTGGGGGTCAAGCCAGGCCTCGACGTCACGGAGCGGCAGGATGACGGGCATGCGATGGTGAATGGGCTCCATCGTCGCATTCGCCTCGGTCGTGACGACACAGCAGGTGAGCACCGGGTCGGCGATGGGATCATGCTTGGGCTGCCACCGATCCCACAGGGCGGCCATCACGAAGGGCTCGTCGTCGGGCAGCCGAATGCACCACGGCTGCTTCCCCTGATGTCCGGGGACCACCTGCCATTCGTAGAAGAGGTCGGCCGGCATGAGGCCCCGCTGCGTCTTGAAGGCGGCGCGAAACGCCGGCTTGGACGCGATCCCGTCCGCGCGGGCGTTGGCGAGCTTGTGTCCGATCCCCGGGTCGTCGGCCCAAAACGGGATCAGCCCCCACTTGGCCAGGCGGAGCTCGCGCGCCTGGCCCTCCGGCAGCACCAGCGGCACCGCCTGCGACGGTGCCACGTTGTACCGGGGAGCGAGCGCGGGGAAGGTGACGCCCAGAGGGAGCGTCCCAAGCCGCGCGGGGTTACCGAAGCCGTATCTGCCACACATATGCCCGCAATGTACGGCAGGCCTCCCTTCCCTTCCATCCCCGCTCGGGCTAGGCTTCAAGGCTCATCTGGAACTGATCACCGTTCCTCTGACCCTCCTCCCGCGGATCGGCACTTCGGGGGGCACCTTAGACCACAGGGAGGATTGCCGAGTGGCAAAGCTTAAAATCCGCCGCAACCCTACGCGGCAGTACGAAGCCGTGTACATCATCGATAGTGCGATCGAAGATGCGGCCATTCTGGAAAAGTTGGAGAAGCTGCAGAGCCTTCTGAATCTCGCCACACCGGCTGAGATCGAGCATTGGGGCCGTCGCCAGCTCGCGTACAAGATCGGTCGCCACGACACCGGCTACTACGCGATCGCCCGCTTTGAAACGGCCCCCGCCGTGCTTCCCGAGTTCGAGCGTGCGCTCAAGCTCGACGAAGGGATCATCCGCTATCTCATTTCGCTGGCCGAGCATGAGCTGGGTGCCCCGAAGCTCAGCGATGAAGAGCTCGCTTCGCGCCGTCGCGCGGGCGATGACGACGACGACGACGAGGATTAAATCATGCGCCGCCAAAAGAAGCCGTGCCCGATCACAGAAGCGGGCATCCGCTACGTCGATTACAAAGATGACCGTCTCCTCGCCCGTTTCATCACGGACTACGGCAAGATTCTGCCGAGCCGCCTGAGCGGTGTCGACGCGCGTCACCAGCGTCAGCTCTCGAAGGCCGTCAAGAAAGCGCGTTTCCTCGCGCTCCTTCCGTACGTGAAGGGACAGACGGGCTGAGGATGACCGGAGCGGTCGCGTCGGAGCTCGCCGCGACCGCTCCTCAGGAGCGCGGGTGGCGGTGGTTCGTGTTGGCGCTGGTGTTGATGGTGCTCGTCACCGCGGCACCGGCCTGGCCCGCCTCACTGTCACTCCTCGCCGGAGCAATCCGGCTGCTCCTGCCGATTGAACAGTTCGCCCTGCTCGTGCTCGTCGCGATCGCGTCCTGCGCGATCATCGGCTGGTGGTCAGGTGGTCGGCTCGTCATGGCGCTGCTCTGGGCCGCGGGCGCCGGCTACGTGATCTGGAAAGTACCGCTTCCCTTTGTGGGCTACGGTGCCTTTGGACGCGGGTGGGCGCTCTCACTGGGCGCGTCGTTCGGACTCGTGTGTCTGGTGTCGCCCCGTCGGGCGCTCCTGCTTCGGGCCCTCGGTGCGATTGGAGTGGCGACCATGATCACGGCCGCCGGTTTGACCACCCGCACCAGCAGTGGCAGTACCCTGTTCGACGGACCGGCGCAGATGCTCTCGCAGGAGTATCAGCGCCGACTCGGGGAGTCGTTGGAAAACTGGCGCAGTCGGTCGGAGTCGGAGTCGTGGCGCGCGTTCGCGCAGCGCTTCCCTCAGGCGGCCGAACGCGCCACGCGGATGGAAAACCTGCTGGTCGCCGTGGCAGCCCCGCTCTCCGGAGTGGGCTCGGCACGAGGACTGATCCCGGCTCCGCTGGTGGCGATCGCGCCGGCGCTCTTGGCGCTCGAATCGCTGGTGGCGTTGGCGTTAGGGTGGGCCGCATATCACCGCTTGTCGAGGGTGCGTATTGGCCCGCCGCTGAGTGCGCTGCGCGACGTGCGGTTCAACGATCAGCTGGTCTGGGGGTTGGTGGTCGGTGTGACCGTGCTGCTGTTGCCGACGCTCGCCGAGTGGCGAACGGTCGGTGCGAATCTGGTCTGTTTTTTCGGGTCGCTGTATGCCTTTCGGGGCGCCGGCGTACTCATTTGGTGGATCCCCGACCGACTCGCCGTTCCGGCGTGGCTCGCGTTGGTGGTGTTGGTCCCGATCCTGGGTCCAGTCTGGGTCGTGATCGCCACGCTGGCGGTCACCTGCAGTCTGGGCCTAGGGGATACCTGGCGTAACTTTCGAGCCGGCGCGCCACCGCGCCGCTCGTTGCCACGCTGATTTCACACACCCTTATCGCAGGACCCGGAGCTCCCATGGAAGTCATCCTTCGCAACGCCGTCGACAAGCTCGGACATCCTGGCGACATCGTCTCCGTGTCCGCCGGCTTCGCCCGTAACTTCTTGATTCCCCGCGGCTTCGCCTTCGAAGCCACGACGGGCAATCGCAAGCGCATTTCCCTCGAGAAGGGTCGTCTCGAGGCGCTCGAGGCCGAGCGCGTCGCCGCCGCCCAGACCATCGCCGACAAGCTGGCCGAGGTCTCCGTGACCTTCGCCGCGCGCGTCGGAGAAGAGGGCAAGCTGTTCGGTTCCGTCACCACGGCCGACATCGCGCACCAGCTGGAAGTGCAGGGCTTCCACATCGAAAAGCGCCAGATCGAACTCAACGAGCCCATCAAGACCCTCGGCGTCTACCGAGTCGGTATCCGCCTGCACGCCGACGTGAAGCCCGAAATCAAGGTGTGGATCATCAAGCAGTAATCGGCATCACTCTGCCGGCATGGGGGGAGTCCGGACTCGGACTCCCCCTTTTTTGCCCCTGTCCGAGTCGCTGTCCAATGCGCAACCTTCAGTCACACGATGGGGTACCGCAAAACGACGGTCACTGTCCATCACTCGCATTCTCCCAACTCCATACATGGCAGAACGTCCGCCAAGCCCCGGCGAATCCATTGCGCGCCGAGCCGCCGCCCTCGCTAGTGACATGAAGGCCAACGATATCCTTGTCCTCGATTTGCGTGGAGTGACGGATATGACCGACTTTTTTGTTATTGCCAGTGGGACATCCGACACACACGTCCGCGCCGTCGCGGAGCACATCCAGGCAGGGTTGAAGGAGGGTGGCGTGTCTACCACGATGAGCGAAGGTCTTTCGCAGGGACGATGGGCGCTGCTCGACTACGCGCACACCGTCATCCATGTCTTTCATCCGACGTTGCGTCAGTACTACCAGCTGGAACGGCTATGGGGCGATGCCACGCCGGTCCCGCTGGATACCGCAGCCACGCAGGGAGCACGGTAAATGCCGCAGGCGCAGCGCTGGACACGATGGGGAGCGGCTCTGGTGTTCGCGATCATCGCGATCGCCTCGCCGCTTCACGCCCAGTACTTCGGGCAGAATCAGGTCCAGTACGATCGGCTGCGCTGGCGTGTGATCGAGACCGAACACTTCCAGATTCACTATTATCCGCAAATCGCCGATGTCGCGCCCGATGCCGCACGCATGGCCGAACGGTCGTACGCGCGGCTCTCGCGCCTCATGGCACACCAGTTCCGCGAGAAGAAGCCCGTGCTCATCTTCGGCTCGTCGGGCGACTTTGCGCAAAGCAATGTGTTCGGCGATCTGGGCGAAGGCACCGGCGGTGTGACCGACCCACTGCGCCAGCGCATGGCGCAGTTCTTCAGTGGCGACTGGGCCAGCTTCGAACACGTGCTCATGCACGAAATGGTGCACGTGTTCCAGTTCGACATCTTCTCGCGCGGGCGCGCCGGCGCGGGGTTGCAGAATCTGGCGATGGTCAATCCGCCGCTCTGGTTCATGGAAGGGCTCGCCGAGTATTTCTCGATCGGACCCGAGCACCCATGGACCGATGCGTGGGTCCGCGACGCCGTCACCAACAACGCGCTGCCCACCATCGCGCAGATGACCGAGCGCCCGGACAAGTATTTCCCGTATCGCTACGGGTTGTCGGTGTGGCAGTACGTGGGTGCCCGGTGGGGCGACGAGGTCATCGGCGAGATCATGAACGCGGTGCCCAGCGTCGGCATCGATCGTGCCTTCCGTCGTGAAATCGGCATGTCACTCGATGAGCTCAGCGCCGAGTGGAAGCAGGCCATGCAGAACAAGTATCTGCCCATCGTGGCCGAGCTGCAGCGCCCGCGCAGCTTCGCCGAGCCCTTGCTCTCGCAGAAGCGCTCCGGCAGCATCGCCAGCCTCTTCGTGGCCCCGGCGCTCTCCGATGACGGCAAGCTCATTACCTACATCGCCTACGGCAGCTTCCTGCGCGGGGAAGTGTTCCCCGAGATGTATCTCGCCAACGCCGAGACGGGCAAGCGGATCACGCGCCTGGTCAAGACGACGTTGAATCCTGACTTCGAACAGCTGCGCTACGTCTACTCGCAGCCCTCTTTTTCGCCCGACGCCAAGATGCTCGCCTTCACCGGACAGAGCGGCGGACGCGACGTGCTGTACGTGATGGACGTGAAGAGTCGCAGGATCCTGCGGAAGTTCGATTTCGAGCTCGATCAGGTGTTGAGCCCAAGCTTCTCGCCCGACGGGCGTCGCATCGTGTTCAGCGGCATGCGGCGTGGCTCCAGCGATCTCTACATCGCATCGCTCGACACCGACGGGTACACGCAGGTCACGAAGGATCCCTACGGCGATCTCCAGCCGCAGTGGTCGCCCGACGGGCGCACGATCGCGTTCACCAGTGAGCGTGGCGACGACACCGACCTCGATATCCTCAAGATCGGCAAGTGGAAGCTGGCACTGCTCGATCTCGAGACGCAGAAGGTCACGGTCATCAACGACCAGGGTGGACGCAGTCTCAATCCGCAGTGGGCGCCCGACGGCAAGTCGCTGGCCTACATCACCGATCGCTCCGGCGTCGCCAACATCTTCCTGTACGATCTCGAGGCGAAGCAGCACTACCAGCTCACGAACGTACTGGGCGCGGTAACGGCCGTGGCCGAACAGTCGCCCGCGATCACCTGGGCGCGCGGCGCCGACGTGCTGGCCTTCGTGTACTACGAAAAAACCGACCACGCGATCTGGAAGATCAAGAATCCGCGGTCCCTCAAGAAAGAACCGTATCGCGATCCGGTCGTCGTGGCCCAAGGGGGCGTGCTCGGCGGCGCCCCGACCAAGCCCGCCGCCCCGGTCACCCCGGTCACCCCGGTCACCCCGGTCAAGGTCGATCCCACGGCGCATCTGAATCGCGCCACACTCACCGACACCGCGGCCGCCCGGCAGTCGTTCTACCGGCCCACCGTCGGCGTGAAGGCGCGAGCGTCGGATGACTTGCCCGCTTCGGTTGCGTCGCGCATGTCGGAGGCAGTCAGCGTGCGAGCGCTGCTGGACAGCTTCGACTTCAATCTTCCCGACTCCACCAAGCTGCGCGATTACCGTTATCGCGCGCGACTCACGCCCGAATATGTGGCGCAGCCGTCCATCGGCTATCAGCAGGGCGGATTCGGTCAGGGCACCTTCGGCGGCACCACGGTCGTCCTCAGCGATCTGCTCGGCGACCGTCGACTGGCGCTCTCTGGCGCGATCAATGGGCAGCTCAGCGACGCGCAAGTGTTCGTGGGCTACACCAGCCTCGGGAACCGCCTACAGTACACCACGGGCGTGATTCAACAGCCGATCTACCTGCTGTCGAATTACATCCAGGAGCCGCTCGGCAACGACCAGTTCTCGGAGTCGCAGGAGATTACGCGACTGGTGGTGCGGCAGGTGTTCGCCGCCGGCCTGTATCCGCTCAATCGCTTCACGCGATTCGAGCTCGGCGCACGTTTCCAGAACATCGATCAGCAGGTCTTCCCGTTCACGCGACTGGTCGACTACCAGCAGGGCTACGCCAGCGGCTTCGAGCGCGGTCCCACGCGGAACGTCGCGTCGGCCAACACGATCTCGCCGTATCTGGCGTTCGTGACCGACAACACGTTCTACGGGTACACCGGACCGATCTCGGGGCGCCGCCTACGCCTTGAGGTGGAGCCGAGTGTGGGCACGTGGAAGTGGACCGAGTATTTGGCCGACGTGCGTGGCTACTACCCGATCCTGTTCAACTACATCACGTTGGCCACCCGCTTCACGACCAGTATGTCGGTGGGTCGCGACGAGCTACGTTTCCCGAAGTGGATCGGTCGTCCCGACTTCATTCGCGGCTACAACCGCGAGGACCTTGGCTCGATTACGTGTACCGGCCTGCCTACCGACGACGGCACGTCCTGCAATTCCGTGGAGCTGATCGGCAGCCGGGTCGCCTTCGCAAACGCCGAACTCCGCTTCCCGATTATCCGGAGCTTCGGCGCGGCTCGCCTGCCCATCGGACTCCCGCCCATCGACGGCCTCTTTTTCTACGACGCCGGCGTGGCCTGGTCGAAAGGCCAGCAAGTGGTGGGCAGCCGCCCCGCCGGATACGATTTCTCGCGTGAGCGGGCGCTGCTCCAGAGCTACGGCTTCGGCGTGCGCATGAACCTGTTCAACATCGCGATCATTCGTTGGGACTGGGCGGTCCCGGTGAGCCGTCCCGGTACGAAAGGGTTCGGGACCTGGTTCTTCGGCGCCAGCTACTAAGCCACCTCCCGATCCAAACCAGGGTTGAGAACACGGGGGGGCGATAGGGGATTTCCCCTGCCGTCCCCCCTCCCTGCTCCTGCCTCTGGCAGGTAGGTTTCCTAGGTGCGCACGCCCTTTGTGACGGCGCTCGTGCTCCTCGCGTGCGGTGTTGCCAGCGGCTGTGCCGATCGCTCGTCCCGCCCCCCCGGAGCCGACGCCACACCCAGTATTCCTGGTGGTCCGGACCCGATCGTGTTGCGCGTCTCGCGCGACGGCGGTGTCATGAGCGCTACCCGCTATCCGGATCTCGAATCCACGCTGTGGCGATCGAGCGCCAGGGTGCCAGCCCTCGCTCGAATCATCGCGTTCGGCGCTGAAGACGGATACCTCGCGGCGGTCGACACCAGCGGTGCCCCGGTCCGCATTGATATCCGCCTTGGCACGGTCACGACCTCGCGAGACGACACCGTGGCCGTGGCCTCGTCGGCCGACGGTGGTGCGATCTACGCGCTCACCACCCACGGCGAGATCACCCGATACACACCAAGCGGCGGCGACTGGCGCTTCACGCCCACGCTGCCGGCCCACGCGTTGTACGCGCAGACCGACGGCTCACTCATCGTAGCCGGTGCGAAAGGTGATCGCGCGATCGTGTGGCGCGTGCGCCCTCCCGGGCAGGACGTCACCGACAGTCTGTCGTTCGACATCGGCGGCAACGAGGCCACGCTGCGCAAGTCTCTCGTCGCCACCGCCGGCGCCGTTGGTGATCGGGTGTTTTTCGGCGGCAACGAAGAAGTCATTGCCGTCCGCACGCGCGATCTCGCCAAGGCGCTGGAAGTGGACATCGGCGATCCCGTCACGGCGATCACGGCCACACCAAGCGGCGACCGCCTATTCGTGGCGATCGAGAACGAAGAGTTGCTGCGGGTCGTCGATCGCTTCGAAGAAGGGGTGAAGGGGAAGATCACCCTGCCCGGCGTGCCACGGGCCTTGCGCATGGACCCGTTGGGTCGCGTGCTGCTGGCGCGTGGCGGCGCCGACTCAGTGTATGTGATCAGCCTCGGCAGCGATGCCGTGATCGGCATAGTGCGCAGCGCATGGCGCGGTGATCTGCCGCTGGTCTTGCCCGACGGCGCGATCGCCACCACGCGTGGCGAGGACGTCGTGCTCGCGCATCCGACTTCACTGAAGGATATGCGCACCGTGGTCGGCGGCGCCCGTCAGTTCTGGTATACGCTACGCTGGAACGGCTTCCGCCCTCGCGCCTCCGGTCTCGATCAGCCCGTGCAGTTCCGCACCAGTGCACCGCGCGACTCGATGGACTACGCCGACAGCGCCGCGGCGCGCGACCTCGCGCGCGACAGCACGCGCCGTGACACGGCCACGACGTCGTCGTTCACCGTATCGTTCGCGGCCGTGCTTGACGAGCAGCAAGCGCGTCAGGTCGCGTCACGCATTCGCGTGGACGGAGAAACACCGCGCATCACGACATCCGATCGTGCCGGAACAACCTTGTATCGCGTCGTGCTCGGCCCGTACCCGACACGCGCCGACGCCGATCGCATCGGCAAAGCGTCAGGACAGAGCTACTGGATCTTCGAGGGGGCACCGTGACGCTGCCCAACTTGACGGAATCGTGGGAGATGGAGGGTCGCCGCTTAGCGCCTCTGCTCGACGGAATGTACGCCGTGGTGGTCGCCGCGACCGACGCCGCCCTGGCGACGTCGATGGCCCTTGGCGTCGCGCGAGCACAGGGACAGCGCCGACGCGTGGCCGTGGCCGACTTGATCGGCGAAGCCCCAGCCATCGAAGCGCTGCTCACCGGCGATGATCCCCACGGCATCTCCGACAGCTTTTTGTACGGCGTGTCACTCAACAAGATCGCACGGCCGATGGCCGGCGTCGATAACGTCTTCCTGATGCCCAGTGGGACGGAAGCCGTGGCGCACGCTGAGGTCTATGCCAACGAACGGTGGCGCCGTCTGGCCGCCGGCTTTCATCAAGTTGGTGCGCTGCTGGTCGTCGTCGCCAATCCGGCCGCGCCAGGTTTCGGCGACCTGTGCGCCTACGTCGGCGCGCTGATGCCGGTGGGTGACACGGTGTTCCCCACCCCGCCTGGTGTGCCGCTCATTGCACCACCCGCCCCCCCCACGCCCGAGCCGCCGGCCCCGCCCCCGCGGCCGAACGCGGCACGTGCGCGCGCGGCTGCGGTGGAAGACGAGTCGAGCCGCCGACGTCGCCTGATTGCGATGCTGTCTGTGCTCGGCGCGGTCGCCGTGGCCGGTGGCGCGTTCTGGCCCCAGCTGATGGCGCGCTTGCCGGAACCGGTCGCGGCACTGATCACGGGCAAGCCGCGTGCGCCCGACAGTACCGCGATGGTGGTGCCACCCACCCCCATGGACACCTCCATGCGTAGCGACAGCGCCACGCGTGACTCGCTGCTGCGGGAATCCACCGACGGCAGCCTTCCCGGTCTGGACAGCGTCTCTCCTGACAGTCCGTCACTCACCGTGGAGAACGCCGCGGACTCAGCGGCCGCGTCGCGCTATGCCGTGTATTTCGCGACTGCCAACACGCGCGCGGGCGCCATGCCCGACGCCCGCGTGCGCGCGCTCGACGCGGTCGCCCTGTCGCCCGTCGCCGAGGGCAACGAACAATGGTTTCGCGTGACGGTGGGCGCCTCCGCGACACGCGCGCAGGCCGAGTCGCTGCTCACCACGCTGCGCTCCCAGAAAATCGTTGGCTCAGGAAGCATCGTATCGGTCCCGTATGCGTTGCGTCTCGCACGCGACGTCACGCCGACCGTGCTGCCCACGCGACTCGCCGAACTGGCGACTCGCGGCATCATCGCGTATGCGCTGCTTCAGCCTGATGGCAGCGCCACTGTGTATACCGGCGCGTTCGAATCGCCGATGCAAGCGACCCCGCTTGCGGATTCTTTGCGCGCCCTGCGCATCGAGACTGTGTTGGTTTATCGAACCGGGAGAGCGTTCTAGTGCGTCTGACGAAGCTCGAGGTCCATGGCTTCAAGGCCTTTGCCGATCACTTAGAATTTGTGTTCGAAAAGGGTGTGACGGCCATCGTCGGCCCCAACGGCAGCGGCAAGTCGAATGTATCCGACGCCGTGCGGTGGGTGCTCGGCGAGCAGCGTGCGCGCGCGATGCGCGGCGCGAAGATGGAAGACGTGATCTTTCACGGGTCGTCGTCACGGAAAGCCGTGAATATGGCCGAAGTGTCGCTGCATTTCGACAACTCAGAAGGCGACCTTCCGGTCCCGTTCAAGGAAGTCGTCATCACGCGGCGCCTGATGCGTACGGGGGAAAGTGAGTATCTCCTGAATCGCGCGCCGTGCCGTTTGCGCGACATCCAAGATCTGGTGCGTGGCACGGGACTCGGCGCCGATTCCGGCGTCGTCATCGAAAGCCGGATGATCGATGCCCTGCTCTCTGACCGGCCCGACGAACGTCGCGAGCTGTTCGAAGAGGCGGCTGGTGTCGGCCTGTATCGCGATCGTCGCCGCAGCGCCGAGCGCCGTCTCGAGGAAACGACCGTTGACCTCGCCCGTCTCGATGACCTGATCAACGAAGTGCAGAGCCAGGTGCGTTCGCTCTCGCGCCAGCGTCGGCGCGCCGAGCGGCACGCCGAGCTGACGGCGCGTCGGTTCCAGGTTGAGATATCGCTAGCCACGCGCGAGATGGCGTCGTGGCGTGAGGAGCTCGTGGCACTCGATGATCGTCTCGTCGCGCTGCAGCAAGACGTGCCGGGCGGCGAGGAAGCCATCGCGCAGGCGGAACTGCGGCGTGAGCAGGCGCACGGGGCGCGTTCCGCGGCGGAAGCCAGCCGTCTCGAACTCGCGCGCCTCTCCACCGAGCAGCGAGATACCACGCAGAAGCTCGAGCGCGAACTCGCGGTCAGCGAGGAGCGTCAGCGCAGCACGACTATGCGCAAGCAGCGTGCGGAAGAAGAGCGGAAGGAAAACGAAGCCTTTGGCCGTCGCCTGCGCGAAGATCGTGAGCGTGCCATCGGCGATCGCACCACGCTCGAGACGGAGCTGGCCGACGCTGGTGAGGCACTGCAGGAACGCCTCGCCGCCGAGCAAACCACGCGTGAAGCGGTGCAGCAGGCCCGTGCGGTTCTGGAGCAGCTCGAACGGCAGGTGCGTGAACATCGCGACCAGGCGCGCCGTATCGAGCTCGATCGCGATGGTGCGTCGCGTGAGCACCTCGAAACACAGAATCGCCGAGAGGCGCTCGAGATCGAGCGTCAGCAGCTGGCCGATGCGCTCGACGTGACCGAACGCGAGCTGATCGCGGCGCGCGAGCAGGTGTCGATCGCGCAGGCGAATGCGCAGGACGCGCTCCACGCACTTGAAGGCGCGCGGTTAGTCGCCGCCACGGCGCGGACGGCCGATGCCGAGTCACGCAGTGCGCTCGCCAGCGCCGTGCAGTCCGGCACGGCCTTGGAAGGCCGTTTGAATGCACTGGCCGCGCTTGAGCGTGAACGCGTCGGCTTGGCCCCCTCGGCGGCGAAGCTGCTCAAGGAGCGCGAGCGCTTCGGCGACGGTGCGGTGCTCGGTCCGCTCACCGACTTTCTCACGGCCGACGGCGAGGCAGCGCAGCTCGTGGAGCGCTACCTCGGCGCCACGATGCACGCGATCGTCGTGCGTGATGCCGATGCCGCAGCCGCCGTGCGTCGTTGGCACGCCGACACGCAGCCCGGACCGCTGCTGCTGTTGCCGCTCGATGTCGTCACCGACCTTGGTGCCGACGCCGATGGGCTCGCGGGCAGTGTGCAATCGTCGGGTGCGGCGTCGCGCTGGGTGCGCGCCTTGCTCGGCAAGGTGCGCGCCATCGACCGCGGTGACGCGTTCATCGATGAACGAGGCGCGGTATTCCTCCCGGGCACCGCAACGGGCCCCGGCCCGCTGCAGCGTCGCGCCGAGATCACGCGACTCGAAACGGATCTCGCCGCCGCGGAGGCGCGCCGTGACGAATGCCTGATGGCGGCCGAAGCGGCGCGCCTGGCGCTTGGTGAGGCGGAACGTGCGCAGCAGGCCGCGATGGACACGTCCAACCGCGCGCAGCAGGAATCGCGTCGTGCGGCCGATGTGCAGCAGGAAGTCGAACGCCGTCGCGAGCGCGCCGAACGGGAACTACAGCAGTCGAGTGCGCTGGCCGAGCGGCTGATCTCGCGTCTCGAGGAGCTCGACTCGCGCACAAAGCAGTTGGCCCAGCAAGCCGAAGCGCTGCATGCGCGCGCGGGTGAGGCTGACGCCGAGATCACCGACGCGCGCGAAGGGATGTCGGTGGCCGAGCGCGATCAGGAGCAGGCGCGCGAAGCGCGTGCCACGTGGCAGGTCGCCCAGGCCCAGGCGCAGGCGCGCTTGTCGGTCGCGATCGATCGCGAAAAGCGCTTGAACGAGGAGGACTCCACCGCGGCGGCTCGTCTCGAGTCGTTGGCGCGCGAGCTCACCAACTTATCCGAAGCGGACCAGAGTCTGGCGCAGCAGCTCAACGGCTGGCGCACCGAGCTGGACACCGAACAGAAGACCCTTGCGGATGCCGACGCGCGTCTGGCCGGTGCCGAGCGGGCGGTGGCCGCCGCCAACGCGGCGCTCGACGAGGCCGAGCGCCTGCTCGACGACGCACGCCGTCGCGCCTCCGCCCTAGGGGAACAGTTGCACGGGGCGCAGCTGCGTCACACGGAACTCTCCGGTCGCCGCGAGGCGATCCGTCAACGCCTCGAAACCGAATGGCGTCGTACCCTCGAGGATCTGCTGACCGGATTCGAAGAGCTCGACCTCGATACGGAGGCGTTGCGCACGGAGGCGAAGCAGCTGCGTGACTCGCTCGACGAACTGGGTCCGGTCAATCCGCTGGCCATCGAAGAGCACGAGGAAGAGCAGCGTCGCCTCGAGTTCCTGACTGGGCAGCGGAACGACCTCGTAGCGGCCAAACAGTCGCTGCACCAGGCTATTCGAGAAATCGACAGTACGGCGCGCGAGCTCTTCCTGGCGACGTTCTCGCAGGTCCGCGAGAACTTCCGTCAGATCTTCCTGCGGATGTTCGGCGGTGGCGAGTGCGATCTACGGCTCGAGAACCCCGACGCGCCACTCGATTGCGACATCGAGATCCACGCGTCGCCGCGCGGCAAGAAGACGCAGCGCATTCACCTGCTCTCCAGTGGTGAGCGCGCGCTCGTGGCGCTGTCGCTGCTGTTCGGCATCTTCCTGACCAAGCCGAGCCCCTTCTGTCTCATGGACGAAGTGGACGCGCCGCTCGACGACCAAAACATCGGCCGTTTCGTGAAGATGCTGAATGACTTCAAGTCGCGAACGCAATTCATCGTGATTACGCACAACCCGCGCACGACGTCTGAGGCGGCCGATGCGGTGTACGGCGTCACGATGCAAGAGCCGGGCGTGTCGTCGATCGTGAGCGTGCGCCTGCGTGGTGGGCAGCAGGTGGACGAGACCGTCGTACCGGATGATGCCATCGCGGGCGAAATCGGCGGTGACGAAGTCGACGAGGATTCTGCCGCGGAACCGTCGCCGGCGTGACGGCCGTCGCGCGGCGGCGTTGGTGGTTCGCCGCAGCGGCGTGCTGCGGTGCGGCGCTGACGACCCTGCCCCGGACACTCCCGGGGCAGACAGTCATAGTCGAGGGTCCGGCCGGCGCGGTGCTCCCGACGCTCACGCCGTCGTTGCTGGTCCGAGCGCTCGGCTTCACGAACGTGCGCCCACTCCGCGTGCGCGTGCAAATTGCGACGTCGGTGGATTTTGGTACGGCATCGACCGTGGTGGATACGGCGTTCTCCACGTCGGACACGACCATTACCGTACAGATCACGCGCGCTCTGCCCAGCGAGGGTACCGTCTTCTGGCGGGCCAGCGTGCAGGGCACGTCGGGCGCTGTCGCCGAATCGCCGATCACGGGGCCGCGTCCCGTGCCGGCGTGGCTCACGCTCGTCACGCCGAACTCGCCGACGGGCGACATCTTCGATATCCGTCGACCGTTGTTCGTGTGGAAGAGTGCGCGGATCGCGGCCGCGACCGGTGCGTGGAAGTACACCGTGGAGATCACGAACGGTGGGCGCACGGAACAGGCGACTGCCGGCCTCTCCGATACGACGTTTCGCGCCGCGACCAACCTGCAGGCCAACACCTCGTATCGCTGGAGCGTGCGCGCCACGCTCCCCTCTGGCGAAAGCGTACGGATGGCGAGCCTGGCGTCGTTCCTGATCGTCGATCCGCCGCTGCCGACCACCACGATCCTCTATCAGAACTTCCCGAACCCGTTTCCGTCGGCCACCGCGTTCAGCACCTGCTTCTGGTTCGACGTGGGGGAGCCGGGCGGGACTGTGTCGTTGGACGTGCTCGACCTCCGCGGCAACGTCGTGCGTACGATCGTGCCCACACTCGATGGCGTGACGCAGTTTGCCGCCGGGCGGTACGGTCGTGGCGCGCCGGGCGCCGGCAGCAACTGCGACAATCGCTTTGTGTGGGACGGTACGGCTAGCGACGGTCGTACGGTCGCCCCTGGCGTGTACGTGGCGCGCTTCCGCAGTGGAACCGGTTCCCCGACCTTCCGACGCATGCTGTTCAAGGGACGCGGATGATGGACGCGACCCATCGGCGGGTGTGAAGCTCACCACCGTAGGCACCGGCACGGCCGGCGTGTGCGGGGCCAGGATGCCGGCCCCTGGCTTCCCGGTCACGGTCCGGGAACTCCTCCCCGCCGAAGTCGTTGGGCTTGGTGGATGCGTGACGGTGACGGCGCAGCCGGTACCGCACGGCGCGGAGAGCGTAGCATATTCCATGAGAGGCTGGACGGCTCGCGGCGCAGGCCTCAGCGCATCGCCTCGAGCTCACGCATTTCTCTCCGCCAGTGGGAGCCGTGGACATTCTCGGCGAAGTGGCGGAGTGCTACACCGGCCCTACGGTCCTGGCGACCGACGGCTGGTTCATCGAATTCTGAGGACGTGACATGCTGGTTGTAATGCAGCCTAATGCGAGCGCCGCCGACATCGATACGGTCTGCGACGAAATCGTGCGACAGGGCTTCAAGCCGCTCCCGATGCCGGGCGCAGTCCGCACGGCGATCGGTTTGCTGGGTGACGACGCGCAGGTGGATTGGTCGTACATCGAGGGGCTGCCCGGCGTGGCCAACGTCCTCATCGTGCAGAAGCCGTATCGTCAGGCGTCACGCGAATGGAAGAACGAGAGCACGATCGTCGAGATTGCGCCGGGCGTGCGCGTCGGTGGCCACGACGTGGTCGTGTTCGCGGGACCCTGCTCGGTGGAAAGCGAAGCGCAGATTCTGGCGTCGGCGCATGCCGTGCGGAATGCCGGTGCGCACGCGCTGCGCGGCGGGGCCTTCAAGCCGCGCTCCTCGCCGTATGCGTTTCAGGGGCTGGGTCTTGAGGGGCTCAAGCTGCTGGCCCTCGCCCGCAACGAAACCGGCCTCGCCATCGTGACGGAAGCGATGGACGAGCGCGGCGCCGACATGGTCGCTGAGTATGCCGACTGCATTCAGATCGGCGCGCGCAACATGCAGAACTACTCGCTGCTGCGTCACGTGGGCAAGCTGGGTAAGCCGGTGCTGCTCAAGCGCGGCATGGCCGCCACGATCAATGACCTGCTGCTCAGCGCCGAGTACGTGTTGTCGGAAGGCAATCCCAACGTGATTCTGTGCGAACGCGGCGTACGCACGTTCGACAGCGCCACGCGCAACCTGTTCGATCTCACCGCCATTCCCGTGGTGCAGAAGCTGTCGCACCTGCCCATCGTGGCCGATCCGAGCCACGGCACGGGACTGCGCGATAAGGTCACGCCGATGGCCCGCGCCGCCGTGGCCGCCGGTGCCGACGGCATCCTCGTGGAAGTTCATCCCACGCCCGACAAGGCGCTGTCGGATGGCGCGCAGTCGCTGTATCCCGAGCAGTTCACCGAGCTCGTTCGGCAGCTGCGGCTGATCGCGGGTGCCATCGACCGTCAGCTGGCCCCTACGCCGAATCGGTAACGCGCCGTCCCAGACGCCGTGTGGCTGGTGTGCCAGACGGCACCTGCGCTGCCCCCGCGTGTACTCAGTCCCGTGACCAACATGCCTCGATGTTCGGCCCGCACGATCGCCATGGTCGCCATGGTCGCCATGGCCCTGCCCGCGGACGCTCCCCTCTCGGCCCAGAGTGTCGCGGACGCCGAAGCGGCCTACGCGCGCGTGGTGAAGTCGTGGTCAACCACGCGCACACTGCAGGCGAACTTCGATCAAACGATCACGAACCCGATCCTTGGTCGCACCGTCGCCTCACGCGGCGTATTCGTGCAGGAGCGGCCGAATCGCGTCTCGATCACGTTCACCGAGCCCGCCGGCGATCGCATTGTGGGCGACGGTAAGAGCCTGTGGGTGTATCTGCCCAGCAGCACGCCGGGGCAAGTGCTGAAGCTGCCGGCCGATGCCGACGGCGCGATCGTGGCCGACCTGTTGGGACAACTGCTCGATGCGCCGCGCCGCACATTCACGATCACGGGCGGCGAACACCAGTCGATTGATGGCCGCAGCACCCGTCGTGTGCAGCTGGTGCCGAAGAGTCCAAGCGCGGTGCCGTTCAGCAAAGCGGTGCTCTGGCTCGACGACACGGCATCGCGCCCCGTGCGGGTGCAGGTGCTCGACCAGCAGGGAGTCGATCGCACCATCACGCTCACCAGCTGGGTGCCCGATGCGGTGCTGCCAAAGGACGCGTTCACCTTCGTGACGCCCAAAGGCGTGAAGGTCTCGACGAAGCTCCCCGGCAGTCGCTAACGCACGGCGTTAGCGGATCGCCGCGGGGACGTCGGCCGCGCGCTTCTCGAGCGTCGAAAACACCTCCCGCGGACTGCGCGCGACCTGCAACAGCGCCATCGCTCTTTGCAACACGCTGTCGTCCTGTGTCCGACGCAGGAAGTCGGCGTCGGCGCCGAAGGCCACGCGCGTCATCTCGTAGCCCAGGGAACGCGAGATCCACGGCGCGGCACTGTCGAAGACCGGGCGCGGTGGCGCCACACCACGGCCCACCAGCGCGACGTAGAGCGCGTCCAGCATGGCCGGCGTGACCGGATCACCCGGTCCGTTCATCGTGCGCTTCTGCGCCTGCGCCTGCTTGGCGAGCGCGTCACGATAGGCACCGGCATTCTTTCCCATGGCCCGTGCCAACGACTGCACCTGCAGCGGCGTCGTCGTATCGCCGGTGATGACATCGGGCGTAATGCCGCCGCCACCGAACACGGTGCGCCCGGCATCGGTGCGAAAGCGCGGACGAATCGTGTCGGGCAGTACGTCGGCACGGTCGTCGATTTCCGCCTCGCGATCACGCGGTGCCGGACGATTAATACTACGTCCCACCGGCGTGTACCACCGCGCGATGGTCAGACGCAACGCGCCACCGCTGGACAGCGGATACACGTTTTGCGCACTGCCCTTCCCGAACGACGTCACGCCCAGCACAAGGGCGCGATCGTGATCCTGCAGCGCCCCCGCCACGATCTCCGACGCACTCGCGCTGGCGCGATCGACCAGCACCGCCAGCGGCAACGTGGGCCAGCGCTGCGGCTGGCTGTCGGTGAACACCTGCGGCTGCGAGCCAGGTCGCGCGCGCAGTTGCACGATGCTCTGCCCGCGATCGAGGAACAGCTCCGCCACGGCGACGCCCTGCTCGAGCAGGCCGCCAGGATTGCCGCGCAAATCCATGATCAGCGAACGCGCGCCGAGCTTCACCACGGAATCCACAGCGGCACTGAGCTCCGCGGCGGTTTGGGCGCTGAACACGTTCACGTCCACGTAGCCGACGCCGTTCTGCAGCAGCTGCGCCCGTTGGACGGCGCGCAGATGCACCTTGTCGCGCAGCAGCGTGAAGTTCACCCGCGACTCACCGCGTTCCACCGTGAAGGTGACGCTCGACCCCGGCGGTCCGCGCATTGCCTTCGACGTTTCATCGCGCGACCACCCTTCCGTCGATTCCTTTCCCACCAACACCAGCCGGTCACCGACCAACACGCCGGCGCGCTCCGAGGGACCGCCCACGATCGGTTCGATAACCACCGGCCAACCGTCACGGATATCGATCTGCAATCCAACGCCCGCGTACGTGCCGCTGATCTGCTCGTTCAGCCGGCGCAGGCGATCTTCGGCCAGATACGACGTGTACGGATCCTTCAGCTCGCGCAGTAAGCCGGCGACCGCCTTGTCGTAGATCACACTCCCATCGAGCGAGTCCACGTACTTCTGCGTCACGGCCGCGACGACCTGATCAAACAGGCGCGCGCCGCCCAGCGGCGCGGGCGCCTGACGTGTGGCCGCAGTGAGATCACGCCCCGACCACCAACCGCCGAGCGATAACAACCCCACGAACAGCACGGCGGCGGCGATCGCGCGCGACCGGCGACGCGACGCCGTCGGCGTGTCCGGTAGCGGCTCAGCCATGGGTCCCCTCGACGGCCGACAACGGACGCTCCACCGGCACCTCGGGAAAACGATGAGGCCACTGCGTGGTCAGCGCCGCCAGACAACGCGACGTCACGACGTCGGGTTCGCCGTCGGCATCGACGGCAACGACCGGGCCGATCTCGGGATACTGCGCCTGCCAGGCGGGCTGCAACGCGTCGTCGAACGCCGCACGCACGCGACGATGAAACGCCTCATCCTCGCGTTCCATGCGATCGGCACTGCCGCGCGCGTGCATGCGCGCCATCGACTCAACGAGCGGCAAGGCCAACAGCAGCGTGAGGTCGGGCGCCAATCCGCCGGTGGCGAACGCATTCACGTCGCGTAGTGCCGCGAGTGACAGGGCGCGCCCGCGCCCCTGATACGCGAACGTCGACAGCAGGAACCGATCGACGAGAACCACCGCACCACGCTGCAGCGCCGGCGTGATCACATCCCGCACCAGCTGTGCGCGCGACGCCGCAAACAGCAGCGCTTCGGTCTCGGGCGTGAGCGCCGACTGCGGATCGAGCAACACGGCGCGCAACGCATCGCCCGCCGGTGTGCCACCAGGCTCGCGCAACGCCACCACCTCGTGACCGGCCGCGGCGAGCCGGTCGGCCAGCCGACGCCACTGCGTCGTCTTGCCGACCCCTTCGCCGCCTTCCAAGACGATAAAGCAGCCGCCGGTCGCACCCGACATGGCCGACCGCTCAGCCAAGGATGATGGAGCTGGTGGCGCCCGTGCGAATGCCCTCGGCGATCCACTGATTCACGCGCAGCATCAGCTTGTCAAAATTATCCTGCGCCGAAATCGCCGCCTGATAGGCGCTGTTGACCTGGACCTGCTGCAACAGCGTATCGAGCTGCTGCTCCATCTCGCTGGTCGGCTCCTCGCCGCGATCGATCATCGTCTGCGCGTCCTGACGGATCTTCTCCATCTGACGCAGCACGGTGGTCGCTTCGCGGTCGGCGTTGAGCGCCTCGCTGCTGCGCTTCACGGCCTTGTACTCGTCGCTTTGACCGATCGTGCGGCCAAGGTCCTTCGCCTTGCTTTCGAGCATGGAGATCGGCCTCCTCGGCCGAGTAAACGCAATTGAGTGAGATTTACGCCGGCGCGTACTGCGCGAGCACCACGCGTTCACGACCGGTGAGGTCGCGCACCACCTGCACCTGCTGATACCCCTGCGTCGTTGCCAGGGCGGCGGTCCGTTGCGCGCGTCGGGTATCGACTTCAAACACCACCCAGCCAAACGGCTCCAAGTGCTCATGAGCGCCCGCGAGGATGGCCGCGTAGCGGGCCATGCCCTCATCGGCGGCCACCAGCGCCACCGTGGGCTCCCAGTCCCGCACACTGCGGGGAAGGGCGGCCGTTTCGCTGTACGCAATGTAGGGCGGGTTGGACACAATCACACGGGCCCGGACGCCTCGGAGCGGGGCCAGGTCGGCCCCCTGTCGAAACTCTACCGGTGCCCCGCCGGGCTCAGCCGCCGCCACGCGCGCCGCCGCCACGCGCGCCGCATTCGCAGCGGCCACCGCCAACGCGTCGTCGGACAGATCGGTGGCGATCACCCGCTCGTACCGGCCTTCGGTGGCCAAGCTGAGGGCAATGGCGCCGGAGCCGGTGCCGATGTCGACGGCGATCCCGCCTGGGTGGCTCGCCGTGAGGCGTAGCGCCTCGCCAACCACGATCTCCGTTTCCGGGCGCGGAATCAGCACGCGCCGATCGACATTAAGTACCAAATGCCGGAACGGCGCCGTGCCCACGCAGTAGGCCATAGGCTCCCCGGTGGCGCGCCGCTGGGCGGCGATCTCGATGCGCGCCTGGCTGGCGACCGGCGCCCGATAGCCGAGCGAGAGCAGCCGCCCGAGTTCACCCGGTGCCACATCGAGCACCGCCGCCACCAGCCACCGCGCCTCGCGGTCCGCCTCGGCCTCGGAAAATTCCGCGCCATCCGCGCGGGCCTCGAGCGCCAGCGGCTCCGACGCCAGCAGCCGCCGCGCGGCGTCGTGCAGCACGTCGCGCACCAGCCGACCGTCGTCAGCCACTCAGGCTCTCTTCTGCGTTCGCCAGCGCGATTGCCTCGAGGAACGGTCCCAGATCACCGTCGAGCACCCGATCGATATCGTAGAGCGTGACGCCCACGCGGTGATCGGTCACCCGGCCCTGCGGAAAGTTGTAGGTGCGGATCTTGGCTGACCGGTCGCCGGTGGACACCTGCGATTTGCGCATGCGTGACCGCTCCGCTTCCTGTTCCGACAGCCGAAGATCGAGCAATCGCGCGCGCAGCACTTCCATGCCCTTGGCCTTGTTCTGCAGCTGCGACTTCTGGTCCTGCTGCGACACTACCAAGCCGGTCGGGAGGTGCGTGATGCGCACGGCCGAGTCGGTAGTGTTCACGCTCTGCCCACCGGGTCCCGACGAGCGAAAAACGTCGATGCGCAGATCCTTGTCTTCGATCTTGACGTCGACCTCTTCGGCCTCGGGCAGCACCGCCACCGTTGCCGCCGACGTGTGAATGCGGCCCTGCGATTCGGTGGCCGGAACGCGCTGCACGCGATGCACGCCCGACTCCCACCGCAGCATGCCGAAGGCTCCGTCGCCGATGACCTTGAACACGGCTTCCTTCACGCCGCCCAGCGTGCCGTCGGAGTAGGAAATGCCCTCGATGCGCCAGCCTTTGCGCTCGATAAAGCGGGTGTACATGCGCAGCAGGTCGGCGGCGAACAGCGCCGCCTCATCGCCGCCGGTACCGGCGCGCAGTTCGAAGATGGCCGGGCGATCGTCGAGGGGGTCGCGCGGAATGAGCAGCGGCAATAGCGCCTTTTCCAGCGTCGTGCACTCCTGTTCCAGCCGCTCGACCTCCGCTTTGGCTTCCGCGACAAAGTCGGGCTCGTCACCATTGGCCATTTCCCGGGCGTCGGCGAGCTCCGCTTCGGCCTTGGCATAGCGGTGCACTTTCACAACGACGTCGGCCAGGCGATGATGCTCGCGACCGAGTGCAGCAAGCCGTGGCGCGTCCTTCACCGTTTCCGGATCGGCCAGCAGCTGCTCCACTTCGGTGGCGCGACGCAGCGCGTCGGCCATGCGGTCGCGAAGATGGGTCAGCATTGAGTGAGTGTGCTCGAGTTCGTAAGGCTTCGTGATACTGGCCACGGCGCGGCACGTGACCGGCATCGTACTCTTCGGACCGGTCGGGAATATCGACCGAAGCGCGGACCTGCCTGCATGTCGAGGCTATCACCGGAAGATAACCGCGCGACGCCATCCACAGCAGGTTCGGAGGCCACGGCTGCCCGCTGGCCTCCTTCTCCCGCCTTGGTCCCTTCACCGCATGCCCGGGTCGGCGCCCCTAGCCGTTCCCCACTCCCCATCCTCCGCCTCCCGGCGTTTCGATGGTGAGCACGTCACCCGCGTTCATGCTCACGCGACATTTGGCCGGCAGCTCGACGCCATTCAGCAGATTCCGCCCCGGCTGCGCATCCGCTCCGCCGTTCGCCCCTGGCGGCGCCACGCGACGACGTTCGGTGAGCAGTGTGGCCGTGCACGGCACCATCGCCTGATAACGACGCACGATGCCATCGCCGCCGCGACTGGCGCCGGCCCCACCGCTCCCGCGACGCACCGAGTACTCCACCACGCGCAGCGGATAGGCGCGCTCGAGTGATTCCACCGGCGTGTTGCGCGTGTTGCTCATGCCCACATGCACGGCATCTGGCCCATCGCCGCGCGCGCTCCCACCCTGCCCACCGCCGAGTGTTTCGTAGAAACTCCACCCCGGCGCACCCAGCGTGACGTTGTTCATCGTGCCTTGGCCGCAGGCAGGAATGGGCAGGTTGTGCACACCGATGCTCGCCGCCGCCGCCGACAGGGCGGCGAAGCAGACATCGGTCATGCGCTGCGACAGCTCCACATTCCCAGCCGCCACCGCGCTCGGCCGCTTGGCGTTCGCCACGCAATCGTCGGGGATCGTGAGGGCGAGCGCCCGCGCCACTCCGTCGTTCACCGGCACATCGTCATCACACAACACGCGCAGCACGAACACCGCCGCCGCACGCGCGACGGCTGGCGGCGCGTTCACGTTGCCGCGCACGGCCGGCGACGTGCCCGTGAGATCCAGATGCAACGTGGCGTCCTTCACACGAACATGTATGACTACCGGAATCGCCGCGTCGCTCACCCCGTCGCCCTCGAGCGCGTCGGCGGCGCGTCCTTCGGCGCCTTCCAGCAGCTCGAGACGCGCGCGCACGCGGCGCTCGGTGTAATCGAGCAGCGCATTCACCGCGTCGCCCAGTACGTCGGCTCCAAGCCGCGTGTACAACGCCTGCCATCCCGCGCGCCCCGCCGCACACGCCGCCCGTTGGGCGCGCAAATCCCCTTCACGCTCTTCGGGTGTGCGCACATTGGCGAGCACGAGTCGCATCACATCGTCCTGCGCCACCCCGCCGCGCTCGATACGCACCGGCGGCACGATGAGGCCTTCCTGAAACAGCTCGGTGGCGCCAAACGGCATGCTACCGGGACTCATCCCGCCCACGTCGGCATGATGCGCCCGCACCGCGGCGTACCCAATGATGCGTTGGGCATCGTGCGCGTCGGCGATCACCTCGACCATCGTGAGGTCGGGCAAATGCGAGCCCCCGTGCGACGGGTCGTTGAGCAGGAACACGTCACCCGGCGCGGCGCCACAGGCGCGCACGGCGGCCACTGACTCCGGCATCGCACCCAGATGCACCGGGATGTGCGCCGCCTGCGCCACCATGCGACCATCGGCATCGAATAGCGCGCAACTCGCATCACGGCGCTCGCGGATGTTGGGCGAAATGCTGCTGCGTTCCAGCAGTCCGCCCATCTCTTCGGCCAGCATCGCAACGCCCTGCGAAAAGACCGTGAGTTCGAGCGCGTCGAACCGCGCGCGTGTCGATGTCATGACTGGGCCGCCGTGGGTGAAGGAAACCCGGCCTGCACAACGGCATTCTGACAGCGTACCATCCATGCCTCCTGCAGGTCGGCCATCTTGGCGCCCTTGCCGCGATCGGACGCCATCGACAACAGCCCCTGCGCCGACGGATGCGGCAGCGCACAACGCGCCACTTCCGGCATGGGCGTGCGCTTGTACAGCATATCGATCGTGCGGGTCGCCACGCGACCGAGCGTCACGATGCCTTTGAGTCCGCGTGTGCGTAGCGTCGTGATGTCTCGCGTGAGTCGGGCAAGGTTGGACGTTCCCTCGAGCTCTGAGCGCAGGGGCGCACGGAAGGTTGCGCCATCATCGGTGGGGCACCGGTCGAAGGCATTGCCGAGCGCCACCCCGTGCGCCAGCGGCACGATGCCGTTCGCCACGAACAGCGCGCCATCCCACTCCATGCGGTCGATCGCCGGCGGCAGCGTCATCGCGCCCATGCGCACGAGCACGTCATAGAGCACCTTGCCCGCCGCGTCGCCGAAGAACGGCACCCCGCTCTTGTCGGCACCACGCGGGCCCGGCGCTTCGCCGATGAGCAGGACATAGACCGAGCTGTCAACGGGCGTCAGCATCGACACCGGCGTGCCGAGAATGCGTCCGATATGCGCCGTCTTCGAGAGCGTCATCCTTGCTGCTCCAGCATCCACCCTCCAATGTCGAGCGACCGCGCGATCCAGCCCTGCGCGATCCGCATCGTCGCATCCGGCAGTCGCACGATCGCCGGGCCCTTCAACACCCGCGCCATGGCGCGCCCGTCATCCACATCGTCCGCCAACATTCCATCACGCGTGGGACGCGCGAAGTGCACGGGCCACGGCGCGCTGCTGAGCGTCGTGCGGGCGCTGATGAACTCAACCGGGCGGTTGAGCACAAAGCCCGTCCGTTCTTCATGGCGCGCCACAAACCGTGCCGCGACGGCGGCCGGTGCGTCACCCGGCTGCACGATAATGTCGAGTTCGTACCCCTGCCCCGCGTAGCGCGCTCGCAGCCACCAGCGCACCTCGAGCGACAACGCCTCGTCACCGTCTACGCGCAGCGCGTTCGCTTCCCGCTCCAGCAGGGCCCCCAACGCGGACGCACTCATCGCTTCGGCCTGTTGCATCACGCTCACCAGTGATTCGCGACGCTCCGGTGCCAGCGCGAGTCCGATGGCGCTCAGCACGCCGGCGTGCGGCGGCACGATCACTTGGCGCATCCCTAATCGCTCCGCCAGTCCGCAGGCGTGCAACGGACCGCCGCCACCGAACGCGATGAGCGGCACGTCCCGCGGATCGACGCCGCGTTCCACCGACACACGACGCAGCGCCCGCGCCATCGTGGCGTCGGCCGTGGCAATGATCGCGTCGGCCGCCCGTTCCCTCGATACGCCAAGCGGCGCCGCGATGGTATCGACGGCAGCCCGCGCTCGCTCGAGGCTGATGGTCACACCACCGCTCCATTCGCCCGGCGCGATCGTGCCCAGCACCACGTGGGCGTCGGTGACGGTCGGCCGCACACCACCGCGTCCGTACGCGGCCGGACCCGGGGAGGCCCCCGCGCTCATCGGCCCCGTGCGGAGGGCTCCACCGTCGTCAAGCCAGGCAATGCTGCCACCACCGGCCGCGACGGCTTCCACCAGCACGCGCGGTAGAGCAATCGGCACGCCAGCCACGCTGCCCCCACGTTCCACCAAGGGCTCGCCATTCTCCACCAATCCTACATCAGCGCTGGTACCGCCGATGTCGATCGTGAGCGCGCGAGATACGCCAAGCGCACGCGCGATCGCCGCCGCCCCCGTCACGCCGCCCGCGGGGCCTGAGAGCGCCAGCGCGGCGGCATGTAACGCCGCATCCTGCGCCGACAACGTCCCACCGGCCGATGTCATCACGCGCGGCGGTGGATAGTCATGCTGCGTGAGGCGTGTCGAGAGCCCCGACAGATACCGGCGCACGGCTGGTCGCGCGTACGCTTCGGCCACGGTGGTCGCCATTCGCTCGTACTCGCGGATCTCCGGCAGTGCCTCGTGCGAACACACCACATCCGCCGCCAGTCCGGCGTCCGCGAGCGCCACCACGAGCGCGTCGCGGAGGGCGCGCTCGTGCGACGGATCGCCGTACGCGTGTAGCAACGTGATGGCCACCGTCTCCGGCTCCTGCGCGGCGACCGCGGCGATCACCTCGGCGATGGCCTCGTCGGTCAGCGCCAGCGTGACGCCCTCTGGCGTGATGCGCTCGCGCACCGGAATGACGTGCGCCGGTTCCACCAGCGGGCGCGGATGATGCGTGGCCAGATCATACAGCGCCGCGCGCTCCTGTCGGCGAAGCTCGAGGAGATCGGTAAATCCGGCCGTCGCGCAGGCCACGACACGGGCGCCCGCGCGTTCGAGCAGCAGATTGGTGACTACCGTCGTGCCGTGCGCGATGTGGGCGATCTGTGTGCCGTTCAGTGCCGCCACGCGGAGCGCCTCCAGCACACCGGCCGCCCGATCCGTCGCGACGCTCAGCACCTTCGACGTGTGCACGGTGCCATCAGCGTGTAGCGCGGCGAGGTCGGTGAAGGTCCCGCCCACATCGATGCCGACGGCGATTCGCGAGGTCGTCATGGCGTGGCGCCGTCGGGCCGCACGCGTGGTCGAAGTCGCAGAACGGCCACGGCAAACGCCACCTGCACCGGGACGACCACGGCGAGGACCACACCGCTCTCTTGAGACAACACCGACACCAGCTGGAGCGTCAGCCCGACCACCGACAGCAGCGCGACGAGCGCCGCAACACCGGCGGCGGCACCCGTGCGCGTACGACGCCACAGCGCCACCGTGACCACCACCGCCGCCAGCAGCATGAGCGGATGCACCTGCAGCACCGTGAGATTAGCGCCCATATACGGCGCGTGCTTCGTGACCGCACCGGCCAGCAGTAACGCCGTGCCGAGTAGACCGCCGACGCCGAACCACAGCACGGACAACGCGACCAGCACGCCCCGTGCGAGGGCTGAACCGACGCCCGAGAGCAGCATCACGAGCACGGCCAGCACGACGCCGAGCCCCAGCGCCATCGGTACGCGAGACGGTGCCACCTCGGGCATCGGTGCGCGATCGGCGGTGAAGAGCACGGAGTCCCGTACCACCAGCTTCACCGGCGCGCCGTTGGCATCCGTTACCGTGAGCGCCGCCAGATGATTCGCCAGGAGATCGGGGAGGAACGACTCTTCCCACTTGGTGAGCACATGATCAGCGTTGCGGCCCAGGGCCACCTGAATGCCGGCATACACCAGCGGATCGCTGGCCGTAATGCGTGCCGTTTCGTTGCGCCAGGTGCGTCCGCTGCCGGGTGCCGCGAACGGCACGTCGAGTTGCCCCCGCAGCGCCCAATTCAGGACATCACGCACGCGCGTCGCGCAATTATCAACGTAGTAATCGTAGCGGTAATACTTGTTCGCGTCCTGCGCATTCCAGCGCACGAAGTCGGCAATCGCACCACGCTGCACGGCCGTCAGCTGCAAGTCCAGTTGGCGAATCGTACGATTTTCACCCATGTAGGCAGCATTGAAATCCGCCGTGCGATAGCCCGCCATCCAGTACTTGGTATCGCCGGTGAGAAAGCGCGCCAAAAAGTTCGGCTGGTTGAAGTCGAACATGCCCCAGTTCAAGGCGAGGTCCTCACCGGTCGTACTATCCGTGAGTGCCAGCGCAATGTGTCCAAACTTCTCAAACACGAAGGCGCCAGGCCCGTACGTGACGATGGCCACCGACATGCGCGCGCCGCGTTCGCCCCGCGCGCTGTCGAGCGTGGCCGACACACCCGGTGCCAGTGGCTTCGGCGTGGGTGCCAGCTCCGCCACTTGCGCCGTCAGCGACGACGAGGCGATCAGCATCACGGCCGCCACCCGGCCGGCCGCGCGTCGAATGGCGGACACCACCATCAGAAGCGGAACTCTTTCCCGTCGTCAGCGGCCTTGTAGATCGCCTCGACCACCTTTTGCACGAGCACCTGATCGGTGGGCGGCTCATAGGGCGCGTCGCCGTTGATGACGGCAAGGAAGTGCGCAATCTCGGCTCGGTAGCTCTGCAGGAACGGGTTTTCGCGAGAAGCCGCACCAGACGGCGACACGTCCACCGCGCGTCCGTTCAGTTCCTTCGTAACACGCAACGGCGCCAGTCGCGCTGAGCCCCGTGTGGCGTGCACCTCGAACCACCAGCGGTCTTCGTCGCCCACGTACGACCACGACACGTCGATGTTCAACACCAGGCCATTGTCGCACTCGAGCAAGACCTGCATCGCGTCTTCCACCGAGCCGGCCGCGCGACCGCGCCGCATCGACGACACGACCCGGATCGGATTCGGTCCGTCGGCCAGCCACATGGCCAGGTCGAGCAGCGGGAACCCGTGTTCGAAAAACACGCCGCCGCCCGATTCGGCGCGACGATTGCGCCACCCCTCGGGGGTGTGCTTCATCAGCAGCGAACCCGCGCGAATGGACGTGACCTGTCCCAGCTCGGCATTGCGGAGGAACTGGTCGAGCGCCTGCACATCAGCACGGAACCGGTGATTGTGCCCCACCACTAACCGTCGATCGGCCTTCTGTGCGGCGGCGAGGCACCGCTCGATACCGCGCGTCGTGAGCGAGAGCGGACGCTCACACAGCACGTGCAGCTTCTTGCGCAGCGCCGCTAACACGTGCGGTTCGTGCAGGTGATTCGGCGTGGCAATGATGACCGCGTCGAGTTCGTCGCTGTCGAGCAGCTCCTCGAAATCCGTGAACACGTCGGGCACGTCGAATCGATCGGCCAGCGCACGCGCTTTAGCCGCATCGTTATCACACAACGCGACCAGCTTCGCACCGCGCAGCTTGGACAGAACGGGAATGTGCGTCAGCTGGGCAATGGCACCCGTGCCGACGACGGCGATACGGACGCCGTCTTTCATGTACGCCTCCGAAGATGACAGATCAGTCGGCGAATCCGACGACGGTACCCGGATAGTAATGACGCAGGATAGTGCGAGCGTCGAGGCCGGCCCGTGACCGGCCGATCGCTCCCCACTGACACATCCCCACGCCGTGGCCGTTGCCGTGGCCGCGCAGGGTGACACCGGAGAGGTGTCCACGTACACGGGATTCGCGCTCGATGGAAAAATACGTGCTGGGCAGGATCGCGCCACGCGAATTGCGTAGCACATTGCGAATCTCGTTGTTGCGCACGGTCACATCACCGCGGTCGGTGCGCAGCACCAGCGCCGTGGCCCGACCAGACGTCGTCCGACCCTCGACCCGCATCGCGGTCATCACACCGGGACGCGGATCCCGCGCCCCAGCGGCCACCAACGCCCTCCGCACGGCTTCGCTGAGCTGCGCTTCGTCGAATTCTTCCGTCCAGTGGTTCCGCGGCGCGATGTCGCAGTACGGGCGCCCGGTCCGCGGGTCGGTGTCGTCGACCGACGGCAGATACGGCTCCTCACGCACATCCCGCCACGACTCCTTGGGAGCGGCCGTCCGGCCACCACACGACGAGGAGTACGGGGCATCAACCAACAGGCCGTTGTAGCGGATGACCAGCCCCGCGGTTCGGTCGATCGCCTCGTTCACGATCGGCGCCTCCACGTCGAGCCCCGCGTACACCTGGTTCTGCACCGTGGCCACCATGTGCCACCCCGACCGTGGCTCGACCGCGGCGTCCGAGGGCACGCGAATGTACGCGTAGCTCCGTGCCGCGATTGCCTGCGCCTCGAGTGCCGCCCGGTCCCCCGGCTGCCGCGTGCCCAGTTCGATCGGCACCACACCGCGCAGATAGTCCTCTACGAGGAGCCGGTTCACCACCAGAATGCCGCTGTCGGTGGGCGTGAACCACAGTT
>NSHR01000018.1 GCA_002737115.1 Gemmatimonadota bacterium
GAAGGACGAACTCACCAGTGTCTCGGTGGGCTCCGACGCGCCGGGCTTTGCCGCGAAGGCGCTCACGGCCACGCCGGCCATGAAGACGCTTACTGACTATCGGGGCGACGTCGTCCTGCTAAATATCTGGGCCACCTGGTGCATTCCGTGTCGCACCGAAATGCCGAGCATCGAGGCCGTGCATCAGTCGCTGGGACCGAAGGGGCTCAAGGTGGTCGCCATCAGCATTGATGACGAAGGCGCCGAGCAGAAAATCCAAGACTTCGCGAAGGAGTTCAACCTCACCTTCGAGATGTTGCACGATCCCGCCGGCACGATTCAAGGCATCTACCGCACGACCGGTGTGCCCGAGACGTTCGTGATCGGGCGCGATGGCGTGATCCGCAAGAAGTGGATCGGGGCGGAAGACTGGAACTCAGACGGCAACCAGCGGCTGCTCTCGTCGCTGTTGGCCGAACCCAAGCCGTAGTGAGTCAGGTCCGTCGCGTGGCGTGGCCAAACGTCGTGCGGGCGCTCTCGGCGATCGTGCTGGCGGCGGCCCTCTGGCTGTACGTCCACGCCGTCCATGTCTAACGTCGTCTCGTCTGTTGCGCCTGACATCGCGCCGCGTCGCGTGCTCGGCATCGAGACGTCGTGCGACGAAACCTCGGCGGCGGTCGTGTACGGCACGCCCACCGACATGCGTCTCGAATCGCTCGTGATTCTGTCGCAGGATGTACATCGCCTGTTCGGGGGCGTGGTACCGGAAATCGCCAGCCGTCAGCATCTCACCGGCATCGTACCGGCCGTTCGCGCGGCGCTGGCCGATGCCAACGTCACCGTGCGTGACCTCGACGCGATCGCCGTCACGCACGGGCCGGGACTGGTCGGTGCGCTGCTGGTGGGCACGAGCTACGCCAAGGCACTGGGCTTCACGCACAATACGCCCGTCGTGCCGGTGCATCATCTGGAAGGGCACCTGTTCGCGACGCTGCTCGAGCACCCCGAGGCCAAGCCGCCGTTCACCGCGTTGCTGGTAAGCGGTGGACACACGCTCCTGCTGGATGTCGAGGCATGGGGACGGTATCGCCTGCTCGGCCAGACGCGCGACGATGCCGCGGGCGAAGCTTTCGATAAGGTGGCGAAGCTGCTTGGGCTTCCTTACCCCGGCGGTCGCCCGCTCGAGGAGCTGGCGCGCACCGCCGAGTCGCCGGTACACCAACATCCGCATCGCTTCGCGCGACCGATGCTGCGCAAGTCGGCCGCGCCGGGCGATGACGATTACTACGATTGCTCGTTCAGTGGCCTCAAGACGGCCGCGCTGTATGCCGTGCGCGATGCCGAAAAGGCCGGTGTGCTCGACATCCAACGCGCCAGTATTGCGCGGGGCTTTCAGGATTCGCTGATCGAAACGTTGGCTGAAAAGGTGGCGCGCGCGGTGCGCCAACATCGTCGCACCCGCGTAGTGTTAGGCGGCGGAGTGGCGTGCAATCGCGCGCTGCAGGAGGCGATCCGCGAGCGGGTCGCGCCACGCGGGACCGTGTTCGCGCCCATGCCGAGGTTGGCCACCGATAACGCCGCGATGATCGCCGCTGCCGGGCTGTTCCGGTTCGCGGCCGGCGAACGGGCTGATCCGACCATGACGGCGCACGCATCCCTGCCGATCCCCGGTATCTTTTCGTAAGCGGTAGGGTCTCCGCTCTTCGTACTCCTTACTCCGTCCTGACTCCGCTGTGCACCCCATCATCCACCACCCCACCGTGTTCAAGTTCGGATTTCTCGAACTGACCGGATTCGGACTCGCCGTCCTCATGGCGTTCGTGATTGCGCAGATCATCTGTCAACGCGAGTGCTGGCGCCGTGGACAGAACGCCGAGTCGGACGCGATTCCAGACGTCGTGCTCGCGGCACTGATCGGCACGCTGCTCGGGGCGAAAACCTACTACGTCGTGCTCACGGGCGACCCCTCGGCCTTCTTCAGCCGCGGCGGCTTTGTGTTCTGGGGCGGCTTCATCGGTTCGGTGGCGCTGTGCTATGCCACGATCCGCTACAAGAAGCTGAATTTCCTGAAGATCGCCGACGTGGCCGGCATCGGCATCGCGGCCGGCTATGCCGTGGGCCGCACGGGCTGCTGGGCCGTGGGTGACGACTACGGCCGTCCGTTCACCGGCTTCTTTGCGACGCAATTTCCCGAGGGCGCTCCGCCTAGCACGGCGGCGGTCATGTCGCAGCAGTTCGGGGTGCAGTTCCCCGCTGGCACCAACATGGCGGAGGTGATCGCGGTGTACCCGACGCAGCTCTACGAGACGATCATGGGGTTTGCGATGTTCCTGATCCTGTGGCGCTTCCGGAAGCATGCGAATCTGCCCGGCTGGCTGTTCGGCATGTACTGCATTTTGGCCGGCATCGAACGGTTCATCGTGGAGTTCTTCCGCGCGAAGGATGACCGGTTGGCGATCGGGCTTTCGGCGGCCCAGCTCATCGGGGTCGTCATTTTGACGATCGGCGTCGCGCTCGTGGCGACGCGGACAAAGCGGAGTGGTCCGCTGGCGACGGCGTGAGACCCACGGCTGATGGGGGCGAGGTGAGGTGGGCCGAGGCTAGAAAAGCCGAGCCGGCCTCTCCCCATTGCGGTTGGTGGCGTGTGCTGTGTATACTCCAGCATACGCTTTGAGAACCATTCTCATCTAACGCTGTGACCTCGATTCAGCTTCCTACCCTGCAGTCACCGAGCACCGCCGCCGCACGGACCACGTGCGCGCTGAACGCGTGTCCGGCCGGCACCCGGGTGACCGTCGTCGATATCGAGTGCTCCGGCGACGAGGCCTGCCGTCTCCGCTCTCTTGGCTTCTGTGAAGGCACCAGCGTCAACGTCATCGACGCGCGCGATGCCATGCTGCTCGAAGTGCGCGGCACGCGAATCGCGCTGGGTTCGGCCCTCACGGCCGGCATCACCGTTCGACCCGCCAACGCGCGCGCATAGCGCGACTGGCAAGACGCCCGACATGCGGCCGTTGCGTCGCCTGCGCGTCAGGACCCGGTGAGTACTCTGCAAAACCCTCTGTCGCCCGACGATTCGGCGACCATTCCCCAGCCAGCTGGCCACCGTACGTTACGGGTTGCCATCATCGGCAATCCCAACACCGGCAAGACCACGCTCTTCAACGCCCTCACCGGGCTGCGTCAGCGCGTGGGCAACTTTGCGGGCGTTACGGTCGAGCGGGTGGAAGGAGGTTTCAAGGGCCCTGACGGTCGTCGTGTGACCGTGCTGGACCTTCCGGGCAGCTATTCCCTGTCCGCTGGCTCACCCGACGAGCAAGTGGCGCTGGAGGTCCTACTGGGCCGCGACGCCGATCGATGGCGCCCAGACGTCGTGCTCGTGGTGGTCGATGCGGCGCACCTCGAGCGCAATCTCTTCCTCGCCAGCCAGGTCATCGAGCTCGGCGTGCCGGTCGTGATTGCGCTCAATCAGTTCGACGTGGCCGAGGCCGAGGGACTCCGGATCGACGTCCCCGAGCTGATCCATGAGATGGGTGTACCGATCGTCCCCACCGTGGCCAAACGCGGTGAAGGGCTTGAGCCGCTCAAAAAAGCGCTCATCATCGCGGCCGAGCTTCCGGCGCCCTCCCGACAGTTCTCGATCCCCGAGCCGGCGCAGGGCGGGCTCTCGCCGCTAGAAGCGTGCCTCATGGCCGACGGTCTGTCGGCGACGGCCGCCCGCATGGAAGCGCTGCGGCTGCTCGGCATGCAGCGGGTCGGTCCGCATCTCGACCGGGTCCCGGGACTCGCCGAGGCGATCCAGACCGCGTCCGATGAACTCCGCAGTGTCGGGTTCGTCCCCACGCGCCTCGAATCAGAAGTGCGGTATGCCTGGATCGCGCAGGTCATCGAGCGCACCGTTTCGCGCGCGCGGCCCGCCGGTTTTAACGTGAGCGACCGCATCGACCGCTTCGCACTGCATCGCGTCTGGGGCCCGCTCATCTTTCTCGTGCTCATGGTGGTTGTGTTCCAGGCGGTGTTCTCCTGGGCCACACCCCTGATGGACGGCATCGAAGCCGTCATTGCTGCGGCTGGCCGCGCGGTGGGTACGGTACTGCCTGAGGGCGACCTGCGGTCGCTGATCGTGGACGGCGTCTTCGCCGGTGTCGGTTCGGTCCTGGTGTTCCTGCCGCAGATCGCCATTCTGTTCGCCTTCATCGGCGTGCTCGAACACTCCGGGTACATGGCGCGCGCCGCGTTCCTGATGGATCGCATCATGCGTCGGGTCGGCCTGCACGGCAAAAGCTTCATTCCGATGCTCTCCGGCTACGCCTGCGCGGTGCCCGGCATCATGGCCACGCGGACCATCGAAGATCCCAAGGATCGGCTGGCCACGATCATGGTCGTGCCACTCATGAGCTGTTCGGCCCGGCTGCCGGTGTACACGCTGCTGATCGGCGCCTTCGTGCCAGCGACCTCGATTGTTCCTGGGCTCACGCTACAGGGTGCCACCATGCTGATCATGTATCTGCTCGGCACCGTCGTGGCCCTCGCCGTGGCCGCCATCTTTAAGCGCACGCTGCTGAAAGGCCCCGTGCGTCCCATGATCCTCGAGCTGCCGCCGTATCGTTTGCCGAGCCTCAAGTCGCTCGGCGTCTCCGTCGTGCAGCGCTGCCAGCTCTTCCTGCAGCGCGCCGGCACGGTCATTCTGGCGCTCTCGATCGTGCTCTGGGCCATGGCCACGTATCCGAAAGCCACCATCGATACGTTATTGCCGATGGCCGCGCAGCAGGAGCAGCAGCTCGAGCATTCCGTGTTGGGCCGCATCGGGCACGGCATTGAACCGTTGGTGCGCCCGTTGGGGTATGACTGGAAGATCGGCGTCTCGATTGCCGCCAGCTTTGCGGCGCGCGAAGTGTTCGTGTCCACCATGGGCACCATCTACGGCGTCGGCACCGAGAACGAGCAGGCGCTCACCGAGCGATTGCGGTCTGAACAGAACGCGGTCACCGGCCAGCGCGCATACACGCCACTTATCGCCATCGGCCTGATGGTGTTCTACGTGTTCGCGCTCATGTGCATCAGCACGATCGCGGTCACGGTGCGTGAAGCGGGCGGCGGGCGCATCGGTTGGCAGTGGGCCGGCCTGCAGTTCGCATACATGCTGGCATTAGCATGGGGCTCCGCGTGGCTGGTGTACGCGGGCGGTACCGCGCTTGGCTTCGGAGGCTAGCGATGGAGACGCGCGTGAACGCGCAACTGCTCGTCGTCGTAGTGATCGTGGCCAGCGCCCTGTTCTTCGTGGCGCGGCGCGTGTGGCGCGCGATCACCGCCGCGCGCAAACCCAAAAGCGGCTGCGGCTCCGACTGCGATTGTCACTGAACCACGCGTCGAACAACCGCTAGCGTAGTTCGGCCGCGATGCCGGTCCACGCGTCATCGGCTGCCGCGAACACCCCGCGTACGGTCTCCACCCATCGCCGCCAATCGGCGATGCGCGTGTCGAGTGCGCCGCCGCGCAAGGCATCACCGGCCAGTCCCATGCTCTCGATGGCCGTGAACACGGCTGCCGCCTCTTCCTCGAGCGCGGCTTCCACGGCGCGCTGCTCGGCCGGATCACCGGGCGCCTTGATGGCCGCGATCTCGGCGATGGCCCGCTGGATGTCCTGAGTGAGCGCGGCGGCGTCGAGCAGCATCACCTGACGCGCAGGATCGCTTACCCCTTCCACCGCGCGACGCGCGGCCAGCAGCGGCGCGAACCAGCGATCATGCGCCGCGACCGGCGTGCCGCGCGACGAGCCAAGGGACTTGAGGCCACGCGTGAGCTCCGGCATCGCACAGGCGCGATCGAGCAGCTGCAGCCCGAGCGCCCGAAGCTGATCGTCGCCACTGAGCTCGAGCACATCGTTGCGTACGAGATATACCGTGAGTGACGATCCGCCACCGGCGATGCCCTCAATGCCGCTCAACGAGAGTCGCCACGGCGTGGCATCCTGCCACGCCAGTACAAGCGTGTCCTGATCGAGCGTGACGCTCGCCGACGCATCGATCTCGCGACCGCGCACCATGCCGACGACGCGTGTGTGCGCCGCGATCACGGCAGTCATCAGGCGAGGATCGCCGACACGACCGCGTCGGTATCCGCAAGGTTGGCGAACACGGCGGCGGGGCTGTGCGCCGCGAGATCGTCGGTGCTGTACCGTCCAGTGGCGACACCAATGGCGCGCACACCGAGGGAACGCCCGCAGTGGATATCGGCCGGCGTGTCGCCGATGATCACGATGCGATCGCCGGCAATGTCGAGGCCGAGCTGTTCACGGGCGCGACGCTGCGCAACCGCTGGCAACTCCGGACGCGCTTCGTGATCGCAGCCGAATGCATTCGCGCGGAACTGTGCAAAATCGACCTGTACGGCATTGAGCTTGGCGCGGGCGCCGCGCTCGATATTTCCGGTGAGCAAGCCCAGCGTGACATCGCGGTGGCCGCGCAGGGCGTCGAGCAGCGGCGGAATACCGTCGCACAACCGGGCCGGTGTCGTATCGTCACGCATGAGTTCCTTCTCAAGTCCGTGCACGTATTCGTTGAGCAGGTCGTCGAGCCGACTGGAGATTATGGCATCGGTAAAGCCCGCTTCGCGCATCTGTTCACGCGCGATCTGCCGATCGGTCTTGCCGTCGTACCGGTAGCTGGTATCGCCGGTCGTGCCGAACACGCGCAGCAAGGCGTTTTCCATGGCGCGACGGCCGGCGCCGTCGGACCAGAGCAGCGTGCCATCGATATCAAACAGAACGAGCTTCACGAGGTCTGGACTGAGGATGAAACGGCGGCAGCACGTGCCACCATCGGTCTTGCATGTGCCGTGCGCGACAGGAGCAGCCCCGCCATGATCAGCGCGGCGCCCAGCAACTGCCACGCGGTTGGCTGCTCACCGAGCATGAACCAGGCGAAGGCGATCGCGACGATCGGCTGCAGGTTGCCATACATGGCAGTACGCGTGGCACCCAGCACGCGTACCCCCTGATAGAACAGCAGATACGCCACCACCAAGGCCCCGATGCCGGCGTAGGTCACCGCGCCCCACTCCGCCAGCGTCACGGCCCCCCATTCGAGCGTCAGGAGATCGGGAATCGCAATCGACACCAGCACCAACGCCCCGCTGGCCATCGTGATCGCCGACAAGTGCAGGGGATGCGCGGTCTTGGTATAGGGCTGCAGCAGCACGCTGAAGGTGGCCCAGGCAATGCTGCCCATCGCGATCAACCCGGCGCCCAGCATCACGTCGCGCCCACCCTCGAATCCCTGCGCGCTGCCCACGACACAGGCCACGCCCAACAGCTGCAGCCCAATGCCGCCCCATCCGCGCAGCGGCAGATGCTCACGCCCCAGCATCCGGGAAATGATCGCGATCCACGCCGGTCCGGCCGCCACCACGAGCGCCGCGACACCGGCGCGCGTGCGCGACATCCCGAAGATGAAAAACAGCTGATACACCCCGTGGCCGACGAGGCCAAGCAACGCCAGCGTGATGATGTCACGCCGCGGCGGAAGCTTGGTGTCACGCACGAACGCCGCGATGGTGAACAACACGATCGCCGCCATCGTAACCCGCAGCCCGCTGAACGTAAGCGGCGACAGCGTGCGCAGGCCGGCCTTGACCACGCTGTAGTTGATCCCCCAGATCAGCGACATGACCACGAGCCCGAGATCGGTGGTCCCGAAGCCCGGACGGGGTGCCGTGTGTGAAGTCTGAGACGGAGTCATTATCCCTCAAATCTAGGCACCTCGTGCGCAGCGGGTGGAATCCCGGCCGTACCGCCGGTACCTTCCCCACATGCATGTCTCCTTTGCGCTCTTTGCCGACGCGGCCAATATCTCCCAGGAAGGGAAGCTGAACATCCTGGGCGTGTTCGATGCCGTCCACGTGGGTCAGCTCCCGACCCTGCACCCACGCGCCACCTTCGTGGTGCGCATCAAGGCCCACCCCAGCGATGCCGGGGACCACGCGATGACGCTACGCTGGATCAACCCGCGCGGCGCGGAGCTGTGGGTGTCGAACGCCGAACTCTCCATTGCCGCGCCACCGCCCGGCACCACGGAACTCGACATGCCCGTGATCGTGCAACTCGATCTGCCGCTCGATCTCACGGGCGATTACCGCATGATCGTGGAACTGCGCGACGAAAAGCGCGGCGAAGCGCTCTTACACGTCAAAGGACAACCCATCGCTCCGGGTGGACCAGTCGGCATGGTGTCGTGAACTGATGGGGGGCGCGAAGGGTGAACGGCGCTCAGCGGCAGTAGTTTAAAGAGCCCGCCGTATTCCCACGCCTTGTTCCTTCAGCTTCGCGGAGAGTTCCGGCTCCACGGCGATCCCGCCGCGTGCCAGGGCGCTGTGGATCATGCCGCCGTTGCCCGTAGCGATGCCGACGTGCGTGATGCGCTGGTCATCGCGGTCGGAGAAGAACAGCAGGTCTCCCGGCGCATGTGCGGCCGTCACATCGTCCGAGATCAGCACCGTGTCCTCCGCTTGCTGCCACGCATCGCGCCGGAGTGGAACACCGTGCAGCGCGAAGATCCGCTGGACGAAACCGGAGCAATCCACGCCCCAAGGCGTGACGCCTCCCCACAGGTAGCTGGTACCGGTGAACAGAGTGAGCGCACTCCGCACGATCGCGTTGCGGTCGCGCGGGAAGTGTGTGGCGCGGGTGGCAGGATCGATCGCCACGCCGTCGACCACCTCCGGTCCCGGTGCCAGGCGGGCACCAAGCGGCAGGGCTTGGCGCTGTCCCTCTGCGTCACGCGTCACGCACCCCAGTGAAATGCGCCACGTGGCCTCGGTGCCGGTGAACGGCATCAGAAAGCCCGCGTGCGTCCATCCCTCAAAGTCGTCGGCGCCGCGCACGTGCAGCCAGTCGCCGCGGCCGTCTACCAGCTGCAGCACGTCACCAGCCAGGAGCTGCGACGTGAGCGACGCGGAGATGCGCGCCTCGCCGAGCAGTGGAGCGATGGCCGTTCGGACCGTAAAACGGTCGGCGGTGGGAGTCATCCCGACAACTTAACGCGACGCGTGGATCAGCAGCAGGCGCGATCCCATCGAAGTCGACAGCGCGTTCATGCCCACCCGGAGACGTACCCCGAGAGTTGTGGCGCTTCGCCGGTGGAGTCGAGGAGCTGCGACACGATCCGCGACGCATTACGCGCCTCCTCACAGATCTGTTCAATCACGAGACGATCCTGCGGCAGCATCGTCGACGAAGTGGCCTGCAACTCCGCCATGGCCAGCAGGCTCGCCAGCGGGTTGTTTAGCGCGTTCGCCACGCGTTCGATCTCTTCGTTCGTGACGTCACGGATGATGCCGAGCACGCCCACCACGGCGCCGTGCTCGTAAATCGGCGCCGTGGTGATGATGCCCATGCGAGGTCCGTTCGCACCGAGGAATCGCATCTGGAGTCGGCGACGATGGCCCGCGAGTGTCTCGGCCACCATCGCAACGGCCGCCGACTGATCGGCTGGGTACACCAGCGACGAGAAGTGGTGTCCGAGGACCTCTTCCCGTTGCAGGCCAGATTCCTTCAGGAAGCCTGGGTTCACCGATATGAACAGGCCGTTCAGATCGCAGGTACAGATGGCGTCCGTCGCCGCTTCCTCGAGTCGCATGTTCACCGATTCGGACCGTTCGCGGGCTCGCGACTCGGCGCGTTGCTCTGTGAGGTCGTGCAGACACGCGACGGTGCCCGTGACCTGGCCCAGTTCAAACAGCGGCGCTGAGCTGACGCGCACCAAGCAACGCTCTCCGTCAGCGCGCAGCAATTCGCATTCGTACTGTTGGCCTTTCCCTTCACGGGCCAGCTGTTCGAACGCCTGCACGCTCTCGATCCAATCGGAAGGCGTGAGGTTGGTGAACACTTCACCCTCGAGATTCGGCCGACAGAGCAGCAGGTGCGCTGCCGGATTCGCGAACGTGATACCCCCCGCAAGATCCGTGATCATGATGGCGTCCGACACCGTGTCGAGCACCTTGCGATGCCGCTCGGCCAGGCGGTGTGAATCCGTCACGTCGTCGAACGTGATGACGCAGCCGCACTCGGGGTGCGGTACCGCGAGGAGCGAGAACAAGCGGCCGGTCGCGTTGTCACGCACGAGTTCGCGCGTGGGCTCCCCGTCCGCCAACGCCCGGGAGATGAATCGATCGACGGCGTTGGCATCGAGCGTCTCGCTGCTGCCCAGCAGCGCATCGCGGAAGTGTCGACCCAATAACGCCGGAATCGTCGTGCCGCACAGCTCTGCCGCGCGCGCGTTGCAACGGGTCACCGTGAGCGATTCTTCGAGCAACATGATACCGCTCGCCGTGCTGTCGAACGCCACCTTCCACTCGCGCGTCGCCTTCTCCACCTCCTCAAACAGTCGCGCGTTCACAATCGCGACCGCGACCTGATCAGCGAGACGCTACAATACCTTACCATCGTCCTGATCAAACGGGCGATCGCGATTGATCACCGCAATCGCTCCGATCGTGCCCCGGCCCGTAATGAGCGGGGCGATCACCATGCGCTGGATCGGCGCGTGCGACTGCACCATCCGTTGGATCGCGGTTTCGGTGTTCCCGTCGTTCAGCACGATCAGCTCGTTCGAGACCACCGAGCGTCCGATCACACTGCCGATCACGGGCAGATGCACGCCGCTGAGGACATCCGCGCTGCCGATCGAGGCCATGATGTGCAGATACTCGCCGTTGCGCAGCGCGACGCAGGCACCTTCGACGCCGAGCAGCGAGACCGTATGGCGCAAAATGCGACGCAGCACTTCCCCGAGCCGGAGCGACTCGCCAACGGCGCGCGCCACATCGGCCAGCGCCTCGGTCGTGCGACGCTCGCGTTCACTCTCGGCGTATCGGCGGGCGTTGGCCATCGCAGTGACCGCCTGCGACGCCATGGTGGCCAGCACTTCCTCGTCTTCCGCCGTGTATACGTCGGCGTTCGTGGAGTGCACGGCGAGCACGGCGAGCAAGCGAATACCCACGCGCATCGGGACCGCGAGCACCGACGTCGCCACCCCCGACTCCCCGAGCACGTCGTACATCGAGAGCGGTGGGATGAGTCCGGCGCGTTTACGGGCGCGATCGGCGTCGCGATCGCCCACGCGCACCGGACGTCCGGTGCGCGCGACTTCCGCCACGATGCCGTCGCCCAGACGCACCGGACCGCGGGCCCGTTCGACACCGCGAACCATACGCAAGGCGGTGGTCAGCATGTCGCCGTCGAGATCCGGGATCAGCACCGCCACACCGTCGGCGCGCACGGCCAGCTGGACCTGACGGGTGAGCTCACGCATGATCTCGTGCTCGTCGAGCGAGCGCGTGAGCGAGGCCCCGGCCTCCTGTAATCGCAGCAGCCGTTGATGACGCCGTTCAGCCAATTCCCGCAGCGCGTCATAGGCCACGCGCGCCGCCAGATGGCGCACGATCGCACTGAGGTCACAACGGCAGACTTCGCTGGGACGACGACCATCCCGCGGACCGGCCAGCGTCACGATGCCAAGCAGGTTGCCGTCCGCGCCACGCAGCAGCGCGACAATCAGGTCGGTGGGGAGCCAGGTATCGCCGTCTCCAGCCGGGTGCGCCACGGCGCCGAAGAACTCGCGGGAGACCCACGGATCGCTGCCGTCGAGCAGGTGCAGATCGCCCACGCGGAACCGCTCCAGATGCGACAAGCGACGACGCCAGACGGCACCGGGCAGCGGCTTCAGGGCGAGCCCGCTCTGCGAGGTGGTTTCCGGCAGCCCAGCCCGCACTACCAACAGCGGATTCAGCGACGCGTCGCGCAGTGAGATCACCACCCGGTCGAACCCCATCCCGTGGAGCCGCTCCGCCGCGACCTGCACGCGAGCGGCCGTCGATTCGGCGCGATCGATCGCGTCGAGAGACTCCGTCAGCGAGAGCTCAGACAGTCTGGATGGGGGGGGGCAGCATCGGTGACATATTCCGAGGGAAGACGAACGGGCGACACAAGTCGAAACAAGATTCGACCGAGCCGGTGCGAGCTCAGAACGTCCAGCTGCGAAAGAAGTCGATGCCGATCTGCGGCGGCGTCTGCTGGAACGTGCGGCTGATCCCCTGTCGGCCGCAGGTCTGCGCACTGGAGCCCGGCTCGAGGCCGAGCGCCGCGCTCAGTCCCCCCTCGAAGCGCCGCTCCACCTTCACCCCCAGCCCCTGCGCGAACAGGGACAGCGCGTCGCCGCCTCCCGACGTTTGGCTGGACAACCCGCACAGCCCCGTGCTGAAGGTGAAGTACGTATTTCGGGCAATTTGACCGCCGACTCCGACACGAGTAGAGGCGAGGATGCCGAGGCCATTCTCGCGCAGATTGGCGGCATCCCCGGGATTGAGGGCCGTTGGCTCCACTTGCACCACGTCGAAACGGCCGCCAGCCAAACGGCTCGACAGATAGCTGCCCGCTAAACGGAGGGCGAGCGTCGCCCCCTGCTCAGCATACGGCGTACCCAACAAGGCGTACGCCGGCTCACCGGTCACGAGATAGCTCAACAGGTCGCTCTCGGGGAGCGGCGGGTTGTCGGCGCTGGACAGGGCCAGGGTGGGACGGTTGATCGTCCCGGCGATGTTCACGCGAACGCGCACGTCCTGCCGATTGGAGTTCGGACGCGTCTCGCGGATGGTATGCAGCGCGGTGATATCGAGCGCAGGCTCGAGGTCGGGATCGCCGAAGAAACGCACGAGCCCACGCTCGACCTCAAACCCCGGGCGGGCGATGCCGAGGTTGAGCTGATAGGTACCACGCTCCACCGTGAGCGAGTCGGCCAGCGCCAGGCGCGGTACCTGACCGTCGCGCGCGAGCGCCCGCGTCACGCGGAGCCCACCGCCCAGCTTAAGGTTGGCTTCCGGTGAGCGAAGCCAGACATCGTCGCCGATGCTGACGCGCACGTTGTCGAGCTGCAGGTTTTGCATGATCGCCCGCGGGGCGGACGGCAGCAGCCCGTTCACACCGAAGCGGGTGGTATCGATAATGTCGAGATTATCGGCGAGATCCAGCGCGCGACGTTGCGCGAGGGCGCGGATATACACGCGTCCCCGATCGATGCGCACGGCGCCTTGCACGCGAGGCGCATCGCGGGATCCGGACAGCGTGATCGGCGTGGTCGTCGTCATCACGATCGACGCCGTTCGCGGCTTGTCCACCGCCTGAAACTCGTGGGCCGCCAGTCGGAGATCGAACGTGGGATTGGCGATCTCCCGGATGCCAATCGCCCCGCTGATCCCGATCGAATCCTGCGGGCTGCCAGTCGTCGCACGGATGCGGCGAATCAGAATGCTGTCGCCGAAGAGTCCGATGTCGGCGCGCGCGTGGTCAAGCCGGATGCCGAGATTGTCGAGCGACAGTGAGGCGCTATCGAGCCGGACCTCACCACGGAATCGAGGACGATCCCACGTACCGGTGAGCGCCACGTCGGTGAACAACGTACCGCGGGCGCGCGTGACGTCGGGAAACACCGACTCGAGCAACGTGAGGTCGGCTTGTGCGGTCGCAATGCGACCGGTCAGCGGCTCGTTGAGTTGACGCGTCCGGTTGCCCATGAGGGCGAGGTCGAGGGGCAACGAGGCGGAGGCCTGCAGCGCCGGCTTGCCACCCAGTCGCAACGCGCCCTCGACATTCAAGCGCAGCGAATCGTAGTGCGCGGTGGCGAAGAGATCGCCGAAGCGGACGCGACCGGCGACGGCATCACGCAAGTCGACCGTTCCATCGATGCGTGGCTGTTCCCGCGTGCCACGCAGGGCAAGGGTGGCCGACGCGGTTCCGCGCGTGAGCCCCGAGGTGCGCAGCAGACGACCGATGTCGGCGAGCGCGACGCGATCGGCATCGAGGCGACCGGTCACGACGCCACCCGCCGCCAGTCCGCCACGCATCGCGATGCGACCGGTGTCAGTGTGCTGCAGCACCAGCGAGTCGAGCGAGCCCAAGGTGCCGTTCGCGCCGGGCATGAAGCGCAGCATGGCCGGCGCCACCAGCGTGAAACCGCGCGGACGCGCCAAGGCGCTGTCCACACGCAGGGTGAGCGTGTCGATGTTGACGACCGTGGAGTCGCCGTTCCGCGCCACGCCACCGGCCATCGCCACACGCGATTCCGACGACGTGCGCATCTGCACCCCGAATCGTTCGGCCAGACCGCCGCGGAGGGTAGACTGCCCGGCGGCCGAGGCGATGTCGATCCCGGCGAACTGTGCCGAGTCCATCGTGGCCGAGAGCGCGCCATTCGCCGCGCGCAACAGATCACGCACCGCGAGATCGACCGATGCCCGCTGCGCGCGCGACGTAGCGACGTGCACGTCGCGGGCATCGCCACGGAGCCGCAGATCGAGTCCGCGCGGGTCGAGCGTATCGATCGAGCCAGAGAGCTGTGCGGACAGTTCGATCGAACCGCGCAACGTGTCGCCGGCCAAGACGAACGCGCGCGTGGTGGAGTCAGTCGGCGAGAGCCACGGCCGCAGTCCACCCAGCGAGTCGACGATCATCGCAATCGAGAGCGAATCGCGCCGCGCCGCCGTGATCCCGAGACCGCCCTGTGCGGTGAGTCGCACCGCCGAGCTTTCGATCGTGAGCGTATCGACGCGCACGTGCCCGGAGTCGAAGAACACCACCGCAGTGCCGCCGAAGAGCCGCGCATCGGCCACCCGTGAGAATTGATCCACCGTCGCGCGCAACGAGCCGCGCACCGTCTCGATGGTAGACGCGCTCAGGTCGACCGTGCCCAGCATCGAGAGCGAGGTGATTGGGTACCGATTGTCACCGAGTAGATTCTGCAGATTACCGCCACGCACGCGCCATTGTCCGGTGGCGCCCATCTCCGGCTCGAACGCGTCAGCGCGGCCAACGAACGAGATCTCGCCGCCTTCGCCCGCGAGTGTGGTCTGCACGTTGAACTGCTCGGCCATACCCGCGGCTTTAATGCGACCCACCGCCGAACCGCGCAGCGGCAACGACGGATAGGAGCGGGAGAGCGTGGTGTACGAAAGTGGCGCGGCCTGCATGTCCACGTCGAATTTCACGCCTTCGGTCACCAGCGTAAAATGCCCATCGCCGGTGAATCGTGACGGCTGACCGGGACCGTCCACCAGCTCGATGTCGGCCTTGGAGAAGAAGGCATCGTACCAGAGCGAGTCGAGGCGCATGGTGCCGCGCGCGAAGCCGTTCAGGTCAGGGAACAGCGGATTCACGAAGCGCGGCGTGCGCATGTCGAGCTGCTGAATCTCGAGATCGACGCCTTTCAGGATCGCCTCAGCCGGCGTATAGATGTCCACCGTACCACGCGCCCTGGCGCGCGAGATCGCCCCGGGCACGTGCGTGTCGGAAAATGTGAGCTGCGCGTCGTCCAGCTGCCAATTGGTGATCGGCCCGCCGCGTGCCATCACCCGACCCGTAACGTTGCCCTGCCAATCATACGGGAATGGCTCGCCGTTGAACCAGCGCAGCAACTCGGTGTTGGCTGGCAGCAATGCGAGATCGACGTCGTTCACCTTAAGCACAGGACCGCCCACGGCGAACGTCATGTTGCCCTTGATCCGCGATCGCAGCGCGCGGGCATCCATATCACGCAGGCCGTACTCGATGATCGCAAGGTTCGCAGGATCGTTCTTGATCGTGATGAACGTGCTGCCACCACCGGTCCAGGGCAGCGTGGCATTGATCCACGACATGTCGGCCATCGCCACGCTGTCGCCTTTGAGCTTCACGTCGTACCGCACCGGCAGACCACTGCCCCACACGACCTTGGCCGTGCCGTGCGCGCCGGAGTTGGCCAGCTGAAAGCTCACGCCGTCGATCCAGAGGGAGTCGGCGACTTTCCGCACGGTCCCCTTCATGTTGCGGAACCAGAACGGCGGATAGATCCACACCACGTCCATCTTTTGCATCGCCAGCCTCATGCCCGCCGAATCGGGATCGGCGATGCGTGAAGGGCCGAGGGCGAGCGAACCGCGCACGAATCGATACACGCGCACGAACCGATTGCCGTCGCGACGGACCTCACCGTCGAGTCGCGTGAGATTGAAGGTGAGCGCGCTATCGCGCTTCGCCCCCTTGAGCGTATCGGATAAGACCCATGGCAAGCGCGCCGTGAACGTCAGTTCGCGGATCGTCGTGGTATCGATGACGATGTACTCCCCGAACCGACTGGCCGACTTCGCCGACAGGGCACCGGTTTTCCGAAGCGCCCGCTTCCAGTTCCACTCGTCATTGCCGTAGTCGATCATCGTGATCGATGGCCGCATGATCTCGAGGGACTTAATCACGATGCGCCGATCGAGCAGGTCGCGCAGATCATAGGTGGCGCGGATCGGACCGGTACTCAGGAACGGCGTGCCGTCGGGAGCGCGGATGTCGATCGAGTCGATCGTGATATCGGTGAACAGCGTGCCGCTCACCTTCCCCACGTAGAGTGTGCCGGGGATAGCACGGCCGATCACCGGGACCAACGCGCGCAGGATTACGGCGCGCCCCCGATCGGTTTGCGTAAGCGCAGCCACCCCGCCCACGGCCAGCGCCATGAGCGAGAGCAACACCGCCGCCGTCGCCAGCACCACCGTCCGCCGCCGGAGACGACGCGGCCCGCGCGTGTCGGTGACTGGCCGTTCGACCGCGGCGTTCGGCGTCGTGTCGTTGCGCATCAGAAGGCCTGCCCGATCCAGATGCTCGGATTGAGACGCCGCACGAAGCCCGCGCCCCGCGCCGGGCGGAAGCTGTTGGGACAGCCACCGGCCTCCTGCGCCGGCGGCGCACCGCTGGTGCCCGAGGCGTTCACCGCGAGCCCGTTACCGGGGCTCACGCAATACAGCGGCGCAACGCCCGCTTGCAGTGGCGCATTGTAGTAGGCCGCACCCGCCGGCAGCCGATAGCCATTGTAGCCCAGATCCACCCGTATCGCGCCGAACGGCGACGCGATGCGAATGCCCAGGCCGGGCGTGATCTTTACCGACGGCCCTTCGTCGCTCAGCGTTGCCGCCGGCGAGGCCGCGCCGCGATTCCACAGCTTGCCGGCGTCGGCGAACAGCGCGATCTGCAGCAGCTTCGGCGCGAGCGGGCTCGGGAACTGTGCTTCGACATTGCCGACAATCAACGTGTTGCCGCCGGTGGGAACCACGCGCTCAGTCACCGACGTGGAGTCCGCCCGGTAGAACGTCCGTCCGTTCGCACTCACCGTGTCGTAACGGCTCACGATGTACACCGCCGGCCCAAGTTCATTCTGCCGGAAGCCGCGCACCGTGGTCGGACCACCCGCGTACAGCCGCTCTTGTGGCGGAATGAACCCGCCCGTTCTCGGCGTCGTGCCGCCACCGTACACCACGCCACCGCGCACATGCGTGACCAGCGTAGCGCCACCACCCAGCGCGCGATACCACGACACATCACCGGTACCGCGATTGAACTGTTGCGAACGATCAGAGCCGATCAGCCTGCTGGCGTGCCGCACGTTCAACCGGACCGTGCTGCCCCCGGTGGGACGCAGGGGATCGTTCACCCGCGCACGCACGACGGCGTATTCGAGCGCCGCCAGCCGATTGTTGCGCTGTAAAAACGTGCGTGACTCGTTGTCGCAGGCGTTGAACACCGCGCAGAAGAACGCCGGCTCCGCCTCGGTACGACCCAGCTCCACCTGATAGCTCAACGTGCTCGGCACGCGCACGAGCGGGAATGGGTCGGTCACCGACAGCACGCCGCCAATTGGCGTGCGACGCAGGAACGCCTTGTACTCGGAGAGCGTGGAGCTGAACAGCGTGATTGACGGCACGCGCGCCTGATTCGCCCGTACGGGCTGCCGGACGGTCATCGACGTGTAGTAGTTCAGCGTGCGGCTGTACGGATCGCTTTTGGCCTGCCCTTGGCAGAGATTCGGCGCGCCGTCGAGCGGATCGCCGATGCCGATCTTGCTGACGCGGCCGGTGAGTTCGAGCCGCTGCGCGACGGGGAGGAAGTCACGATCGGTAAACGAGCCCTGCATCCGGAAACAATCGAGCGTGGCCCACCCCAGTCCACCACGCGCCGCCCACTGCGCGCCTTCCACCAGGCGCACCACGAGGTTGACGATGGAATCGCCAGCCGGCTGGATGCTGTCGGGCTGCAAGTCGACCCGTTGAAAGGCGTCGGTCTGATAGAGATTGCGCTGCGCGTCGATGATCGCGCGCGCTGAATACCAGTCGCCGGTTGTGAGCGCCATCGTGCGCCGGACGGTGGCGTCGGATACCCGTCGGTTATCATCGCCGGCGTCCACCTCGAGCGCGATGCGCCCGAGCTTGGCCCGCACCCCCGGTACCACCGACACTTCGACATCGGCGGTGCGCAACACCGTGTTCGTGGTGTAGGCCACCAGCGCTTCGGCCTGCGGCCAGCCCTTGTTGCGCAGCCGTCGTACGAGCGTGTCGCGTCCGGCGTCCAGCGCGCCGCGATCGAATACGCCACCCACGGCCAGCGGGAAATCACGCGCCGCGTCGCGCACCTCGGCGTTGAGATCAAGCCCCCGCAGCGCGAGCGCGGTAACCCGCATCGGCTCGCCTTCTCGAATCGTGAACGTGATCTCGATCACACCAGGCTTCACGGCGGTCACGGTCGTGTCCACCGTGACATCGAGAAATCCGCGCCGACGATACAAGGTCTCGAGTCGTTGGACGTCGCGCGAAAACTCCACCGGGTCGAGGCAGCGCCGCTCGCCGACAACAGGTAATCCGGCCAAGGACGACGGGGTGGTGGCCACGGTGGACGCCAGCGCGACCGCGGCATACTCGCGATTTCCGACGAATCTGAGCGCACGGACCTCGCGGTCGCCGCGATCACAGGAAAGATCCTGGGCGGCGGCCGGACGCGCGACCGAAAGTGCTGCGAGCGCGAAGAGGAGATGGACGAGAGGTCGCACGTTCTATAGCGTTGAAGCTCACGTGATATCGCCCCTCAGTCAACCGCACATGTCATCGATTCGCCCGTCACGTTCGTTCTTCTCGCTGCTCTCGCAGGGCACCATGGTCGGCACCATGCTGGCCGGTACGCTGACCGGCTGCCGTAGCGGCGAGGCGACCCCCGACCGTCATGCGCTCATCGACTCGCGTGATTGGTACGATCCGCGTTCGCTGGATCCAGCCAAAGCCACCGACGTGCCCAGCGGACGGGCCGTAGCGTACCTGTTCGACGGGCTCACCAAGTTCACTCCCGCCGGTCAGGTGCAGCCGTCCATCGCCAAGAGCTGGGACGTCTCGCCCGACGGGTTGCGCTACACCTTCCACCTGCGCGCCGACGTCCGCTTCCATGACGGCACCCCGCTGCGGGCCCGCCACGTGGCGCAGTCGTTCCGACGGGTCCTCGATCCGGCCACGAAAGGTGGGACGCTCTGGCCGCTCTACCCCATCAGGGGCGCCCGCGCCTTCGCCGATGGCAAATCCGATGGCACGGGCACCACGCTGGGCATCGAGACGCCCAACGACACCACGGTCGTGATCACGCTCGACGAGCCGTTCGCGATCTTCCCGAAGCTGCTCGCCATGCCCGTGGCGTCGATTCTCCCCGACTCCGTCGGCCCCGACTTCAGCGAGCACCCCATCGGCACCGGCCCGTGGAAGCTCGTGGAGTGGAAGCACGACGATTATCTCAAGTTCGCCCGCAATGCCACGTACTTCGGCGGTGCCCCGTCCATCGATACGCTGATCGCCCGCATTATCCCCGAACCCTCCACCGCCGTCGCGGAGTTCGAGGCAGGCACGGTCGACATTCTCTACGTACCGGAAGACCAGACGCGCGACTGGACAGAGACCGACACCAAGAAGGCGACGCTGGTGAGCGCGCCGGCGCTGCGCCTGTGGTACATGGGCGTGAACGTGACGCGCGGCCCGCTGACAGACGTGCGCGTGCGTCAGGCGATCGCGCACGCGATCGACGTGCCCACCCTCCTCGCCCAGCTCCTCGCCGGACGCGGCACCATCGCCGCTGGCGTGATCCCACCCACCCTCGAAGGCTTCGACACCGCGCGCCAACCGTACGCCTACGACACGCTCGCCGCGCGCGCACTCCTCGTCGACGCCGGCTACGCCCAAGGCATCGACCTCGAACTCTGGAGCTCGCAGACGGCGCCGATGCCGCGCCTCGCGCAAGCGATCCAGGCCTACCTCGCCACGGTCGGCATCCGCATCAAGCTCGTACAGCGCGACGCCAGCTCCATGCGCGCCGCCGCCCGCGCCGGTCAGACCGATCTGGTCGTGAAGGACTGGTACGCCGATTACCCCGACGCCGAGAACTTCTTGTATCCGCTGCTGCACACCGCGAACCGCGGCGCTGGTGGCAACGTGAGTTTCTTCAGCGACACGACCTTCGATCGGTTGGTCGACGCATCACGACGCGAGAGCGACGCCGCCAAGCGCGCGGTGTTGTATGCGGCGGCCGACTCGGTGGGCTACGCGCAGGTTGGCATGGTGCCGCTGTTCTTCTACAACGAGGTGTACGCGGTACAGCCGTGGGTGCGAGGCTTTGAAGTGCCGGTGATTTTCAATGGACAACGCTGGGAGAGGGTAACGATGGGGACTGACAAAGAGCGCTAAATGTGAACGGCGCGAAGCGTGAGGGGCGTTCGTTTGGTGACCTTGGGTTGGCGTGGCGGCGATATCGTGCGCCATGCCGAACCACGTCAACCTCAGTAACTACGGCGCGCCCAAAGCTGTCCCCCGTCGCTATTCTTCCTCTCATGCTCTCCCTGCTCGCCCGCCGCCTGCTCCTCTCTCTGCCCACACTGGCGGGGGTGCTTGTCGTCGTATTCCTCCTCCTCTACGTCGCGCCGGGGGATCCCGTGCAGGCCATGGTCGGTGAACGCGCCGACCCGGCAACGATGGCGCGGCTCCGGGCCGAACTCCGCCTCGACGACCCCCTCCCGGCGCAGTTCCTCCACTACGCCAGTGGCGTGCTCCGGGGCGACCTCGGACGATCGTACATCACCAATCGCCCGATCATCAGCGACATCGCCGAGCGCTTTCCGCGCACGCTGCTGTTAGCCACGGCGGCCATGCTGCTGGCGACGATCAGCGGCATCACGATCGGTGTGCTCGCCGCCGTGCGCCCCCACGGCTGGTTCGATCGACTCGCGCTGGCCGCGACCTATCTTGGGATCTCGTTCCCCGTGTACTGGATCGGCCTGCTGTTGATCGTGCTCTTCGCCGTCACCCTGCGATGGCTACCCGCCTCGGGGTACGGACGCATCGAGTTTCTGATCCTCCCGGCACTGGCGCTCGGCTCGCGCTCCATCGCCTACCTCGCCCGCGTCACGCGCTCCTCGATGCTCGAGGTATTGGGCGCCGACTTCGTGCGCACCGCCCGCGCGAAAGGACTGACGGAGTCCGGCGTGATCCTCCGCCACGCGCTGCGCAATGCGCTGATCCCCGTGATCACCGTGATCGGCCTCGACTTCGGCGCCTATCTCACGGGCAGCATCCTCACCGAAACGATCTTCAGCTGGCCCGGCATCGGCCGCTACGTGGTGATGGCGATCTCCCGACGCGACCTGCCCGCCGTGCAGGGGGCCGTGCTGTTCCTGTCGGTCGTGTTCGTGCTGGTGAACCTCGTTACGGATCTCGCGTACCAGAAAGCCGATCCGCGCGTGCGGGCTTGAGGGTGGTGCTGGTGCTCCGCCGCGGATGCCATGTGAGGGGATAGCCCGAGGTTCGCGCGAAGCTCGCGAAGGGCCGCGAAGGTTCGCGAAGAACAGCCGAGGGGCCCGTGAGATTTCACGGGCCCCTCGGTGTTACCGCTGGTCAAAATTTATTTTTCTTTTGCTGGTGCAGTTCTTCGCGTGCCTTCGCGGCCCTTCGTGAGCTTCGCGCGAACCGCAGAGCCGTCAACGAACCAGCCGTCTACCCGCACGCACTCCACCCAGCACTCAGTCGTCCTTTTGCCCGAACACCGCCAGATTCGATGAGTGCCCCGGCGCGACTTTCTTGTCGGGATAGATCCAGTGCACCGCCTGGTTCACCGCGATCGCCGCTTCTGAGAAGCCGGACGCGATCAGCTTGAGCTTGCCCGGGTACGTCGTGATGTCGCCGGCTGCGTACACACCGGCGCGACCGGTTTCCATGGTCGTGGAGACCTTGATCTCGTCCTTCTCGATGTCGAGGCCCCACTCCAGCAGGGTACCGAGGTCGGACACATAGCCGAGCATCGGCAGGATCGCATCGCAGGCGATCGCACGCGTGTCTTTGGTCTTCACGTCCTTCAAGCGCACACCCGTGATGCGATCCTCGCCCATGATCGCATCGATTTCGTGAAACGTGTACACGGCCACGTTGCCATCATGGGCCGCGGCGGCGGCCTGCACTTCCGACACCGTCGCGGCATGCGCACGGAAGCGGTCACTGCGATGCACCAGCGTCACCGACTTCGCCTTGTCGCGCAGCTGCGCGCACCAATCAAACGCCGAGTCGCCGCCACCGATGATGAGCACATCGCGATCGCGATACGCTTCCGGGGTGGAGACCAGCGCGTCGACGCCGCGGCCGTACCATTCCGCTGCGAACGGCTGCGGCAGCTTGCGCGGGCTGAAGGCGCCGATGCCGGCGGCGATCACGACCGCGCGCGTTGGGAACCGATCGGTTTCCGTGACCAGCACGAAGTGGCCGTCTTCTTCCTCGAGGCCGACCACGCGCTGCCCCAGATGTGCCGGGATGCCCGTCTCCTGATGGAACTGTCTGGCCTGCTCCGTGAGATTCCGGACGAGATCTTTCGCCAGCACGCGCGGGTAGCCTGCCACGTCGAAGATGTACTTCTCCGGGTACAGCGCCGTGAGCTGACCGCCAAGCTCCGGGAGCGCATCGACGATCTGGGCCGTCGCGCCGCGCATGCCGGCGTAAAACAAGGCGAACAAGCCCGTGGGGCCGCCGCCGATGATGGTGAGGTCGCGAATGGGATGGGTCGTCATGCGCCAAAGATAATGGCGAAGTAGGGGGTAAAGAGTAGGGAGTACGGGGTCGACGCACCGAACGACTTCGTACCCCATCCGCCCTACTACGCGGTCTGCCCTCTGGCGTATTATGCAGGATGAAGATCTACACCCGAGCAGGTGACGAGGGCGCGACCGCCCTCTTTGGTGGCGGCAAGGTCGGCAAGGACCATCCCCGCGTGGAAGCCTATGGCGACGTGGACGAGCTCAATGCAACCCTCGGGCTCGCGCGCTCGATCGACATGATGCCGCGGATCGACGAAGTGCTCGTGCCGGTACAGCGCGATCTCTTCGCCATTGGCGCGCTGTTGGCGACGCCCGATCATGAGAAGATGAAAGAGCAGCTCTCGAAGGCGCGCATCGACGAGCAGCGGATCGAGGAGCTCGAACGGGCCATCGACGCCTGCGAGGCGGAGCTGGAGCCGCTCACCAGCTTCATCATTCCCGGCGGCACGCCGAAGGCGGCCGCGCTCCATGTGGCGCGTACCGTCTGCCGACGGGCCGAACGTCGCGTGGTGCATCTCGCCGCCGAAATCGAACTGCCCACGATGGTGGTGGTCTACCTCAATCGCCTGTCCGATCTCCTGTTCATGCTCGCCCGCGTCGCCAACAAGCGCGCCGGCGCGGGCGAGGTGACCTGGTAGTGGCGGGCGCGCATCCCGACCCGTTGGCGTTGCCGCTGCCGTACTCGGTCTACTGCCGGGCCGGGGTGCGGCAGTGCATCGGGGAGATTGCGCAACGTGCGGCCCCGTCGCATCGCGTGGCCGTCATCAGCGACAGCGCCGTCGCGCGCCTGCACGGTGAAGCGATTGCGGCCCAGTTCCCGGCCGATCGCACACGCCTCTTCACCGTCCCTCCCGGTGAGCAGGAGAAAACGCGCAACCGGTGGGCCGAACTCACCGACGCCCTGCTGGAATGGGGCGCCGGACGCGATACCACCGTCGTCGCCGTGGGGGGTGGCGTCATCGGCGACCTGGCCGGATTCGTGGCCGCCACGTTCATGCGCGGTCTCCCCCTCGTGCAGGTGCCGACCACCCTGCTGGCCATGGTTGACGCCTCGGTCGGCGGTAAAACCGCCGTCGATACGCCCGTCGGCAAGAACCTCGTCGGCGCGTTTCATAACCCGTCGGCCGTCGTCATCGACCCTGAGCTGCTGGACACACTTCCCCACGACGTGCTGCGCAGCGGGTTCGCCGAGATGATCAAGCACGGCGTCATCGCCGACGCACCCTACTTTGACGCCGTCCTCCACTTTGCCGGCGCCGTCCGCGACCACGGCGCCTCGGCCCCCAACTTTGCCGCCACGATCACCACCCTGATCACCGGCAGTGTGCGGATCAAGGCCGACGTCGTCGCCGCAGACAGCCGTGAGGGCGGACTCCGGCAGATCCTGAACTTCGGCCACACCATCGCCCACGCTGTAGAGCGGGTCCTCAACTTCGAGCTGCTCCACGGCGATGCGGTCGCCATGGGGATGGTGGCCGAAGCCCGCATCGCCGAGTCGATCGGCCTGGCCCGCGAGGGGCTGTCGATGGCGATCGCCGATGCGGTGGAGCGGGCCGGCCTGCCGTCACGCCTCCCCGCCGGCATCCGCCTCGATGACCTCATCGCGGCCACCCACGGCGATAAAAAGGCCCGCGGAGGCGCCGCCCGCTATTCCCTCCCCCGCGGCATCGGTGCAATGGAAGCCGCCGAGGGAAAATGGGCGGTGGCCGTGACCGATGAGGTCGTCAAGTCCGCGTTGCACGCCTCAGGACCGGATGCTCCGTCGGCGATCTGAGGGCTGAGGGAAGCTCACTGCTCTGGTTTAAGCTTTGAACTGTTGCACTGGCGCAACACTTTAGGGCATATCTCCCCTCCTCGACGGGGACCAACCCGTTTACTGTCGCGATACCGTCGTATAACTGACCGGTAAGTGCAGGAATTGTGTCGCTTGCAAAGATTTCCATTGACCGCTCAGGACTCCGCCGTTATCGTGGCGGTCCCACCTCCCTGACAGGGCCGAGTCTGGACCCCGTCGTTAAGGCACATAGTTCGGCGAGGGCGTATGCAGGCAGCTGCCGCGACCAGAACCACCGAAGCCCGCTCCAAAGGCTTTTTCCGCTCCTCCCCATCTACCGCCTTCGATCAATACCTTCACGATATTCAGAAGCTCCCCCTGATCACGGATGCAGCCGAAGAGCGTCGTCTCGCTCGGCTCGCCCAAAAGGGAGATGAGGCCGCCGCCGAGCGCCTCGTGACCGCGAACCTTCGGTTCGTGATCAGCTACGTGAAGAAGTATCAAGGACACGGTCTCGATCTCTCTGAACTCGTCGCGATCGGCAACGAGGGCCTCCTCAAGGCGGTCCGCAAGTTTGATCCCGATCAGGGCGTCAAGTTCATCTCCTACGCCGTCTGGTGGGTCCGTCAGGCCGTCCTGAAGGCACTCGCCGAACAGACGCGCAGCGTCCGGATCCCGCTCAACCAGAACTCCCAGCTCATCCGCATGGCCCGCGGAGAGATGGTCCTCAATCAGGTGCTCAATCGCGAGCCCACTGATGCGGAGATGGCCAAGCTCCTCCAGGAGCCCATCGAGCAGATCCGTAACGCCCGCCAGATCACCAGCACCGAAGTCTCCCTCGACGCCCCCATCGATCGGCAGGATCGCGAAGCGTCCACCCTCGGCGAACGCTTCGCCGGCGAGACGCACACCGACATCGAAGAAGGCACCGACTTCCGCCTCATGCGGGAGTTCATCGATCGCGTCTTCCGGAAGTACCTCACCCCGCGCGAACGCAAAATCCTCTATTTGTATTACGGGCTCGACGAAGGGGCAGAAGCCATGACCCTCGAGCGCATTGGCGCCCTCATGGGGGTCACGCGTGAGAGAATCCGGCAGATCCGCGAACGGGCCTTCGAGAAGCTGCGCGAGTCGCCCGATGGCAGTGCGCTGTCCGGATTCTGGGGAGCAGCCTAAGGCCGCGTTCACCATCGGATGTTCGTTCGGGAATTCCCGAACGAGACCTTCCGCGCGAGTGGTCCACCGTGGTGTTTGAACGGGTGTTCGTGTAACTACGAACACCCGTTCGATTTTCCCTTCCGATGGTTCTGGAGCGTCAGTTGCCCCGCGTACTGATCGTTGACGACGAGCCGGGCATCCGCTTCGCACTGAAGCGCTGGTTTGAGCGTCAACTCTGGACGGTCTCCGAAGCCAGTGATGGCCAGACGGCGATCACCCAACTCCTGGCCAGCGACGACGCGAGCGACAGCCGCGTCGACCTCGTCATCTGCGATCTGCACCTTCCGGTCGTCTCCGGAGAGGACGTGCTGCGCACCCTGCAGTCCAGCCGCCCAGCGCTCGCCGCCCGTGTCATCCTGTTCACCGGCGCTGCCGTTTCTAACGCCATCCCGGGCACCGCGCTCGCCAGCCATCCGCACGTGCTGCAGAAGCCGTTCGAGCTCGCGACGCTGAAAGCACTCGTGGCGTCGATCGTGCCATAGTTCCCGGCACCTTCCGCTCGCGCGTACCGTGGGGGTTCGCCGTTCCCATCGCTATCTTGCAGCATGCGCGACGCACTGCTTGCCACGCTCTCCGCTATCGTCGGCCCGCGCTGGGTGAAATCCCGCGCACCGGAACTCGTGGCGTATGACGCCGACGGGCTTCCGGGGTACCGCGCGCTTCCCACACTCGCCGTCTTTCCGGGTACCCGCGACGAAGTGGTCGCCGTGGTCCGCGCGCTCGCCACGGCCGGCGTGTCGTTCGTGCCTCGCGGCGCCGGCACCGGACTCTCCGGCGGCGCACTGGCCGACGATATCGTGCTGCTCGGCCTCAATCGCCTCACCCAGATTCTCCACGTCGATCCGGTCAATCGCATCGCCGTGGTGGAGCCTGGTGTCGTCAATGCCAAGCTCTCACGCGCGGTCGCCAAACATGGGTTACAGTACGCCCCCGATCCGTCCAGCCAGAGCGTGTGCACGATCGGCGGCAACGTAGCCGAGAATGCTGGCGGACCGCACTGCCTTAAGTACGGCGTCACGCTCAATCACGTCGTGGCCTGCGACGTCGTCCTCCCCGACGGCACCTGCACGCAACTGGGCAACGCCTTCGGCGAATCGGACGGCTTCGACTTGCTCGGTCTCTTCGTGGGCAGCGAAGGCTGCTTCGGGGTGGCCACGGAAATCACGGTCCGCCTCGTGCCGTTACCCGACACGGTGTACACCCTACTCGCCGATTTCCCGAGCGTCAACGCCGCCGCCCGCGCCGTGTCGCGTATCGTCGCCACCGGCATCGTGCCCGCGGCCCTCGAGATGATGGACAACGCCACCATCCGCGCCGTCGAGGCGTCCATCTACGCCGCCGGCTATCCCATCGACGCGGCGGCCGTCCTGCTCTGTGAAGTGGACGGCATCGCCGATGGACTCGACGCAGACGTAGCCATCATCACGCAGTGCTGCATGGAGGCGGGCGCACGCGACGTGCTCGTGGCCACCACCGACGCCGACCGCACGCGCCTGTGGCAAGGGCGCAAAAAAGCGTTCGGCGCCATGGGACGCATCGCCCCGTCACTGGTCGTGCAGGACGCCGTCGTCCCGCGCACCCGGTTGCCCGACGTGCTCGAAACGATCCACGAAATCGCCACCCGACACGGCGTCCAGGTGTGCAACGTGTTCCACGCCGGCGACGGCAACCTGCACCCCAACATTCCCTACGACGCCAACGACGCCGACGCCTCCGCGCGCGTGCACGCCGCGATGTCGGAGATCATGCTCGCCTGCATCGCCGCCGGCGGCACCATCACCGGTGAACATGGCGTGGGGCTCGACAAACTCCCCTACATGGAAAGCCTCTTCACCGCCGAATCGCTGTCGGCCATGTGCAGCATCCGCGACGTGTTTGATCCCGAGCGGCGCGCCAATCCCGGTAAGGTCGTGCCGGTGCACAGCTGCAAAGAATGGCGCCGCGGGGGCCAACGTGGCCACGGGGGCGAACGTGCGTAATCACACCGGAAGCCATTTGGTGGCCAACGTGTATTCGACGAGCGGAAGCGGTGCTTCCGGCACGATCGACACATTCTTGAATGTGCAATCCCCTCGCAGCGGTGATTCCCCCCGCCCCGCACACGTTGGCCCCCAAACAGCTTCCCTCGTGAAGTCACACGGTAGCCACCACGGCTAATGGATACTTCCGAAGTTTCCGCCGCCATCCGCAGCGCGATCGCCAGCAGTACCGTGGTCCGGGGAGTCGGCTCCGGCACGTGGCTGCACGGTGGCCCCGTGGTGAACGATGCCGCCGCTTCCGTGGTGCGTCCCCGCGGTGGCGTCATCGAATACACGCCGGGCGACCTCGTGATCAGCGTCCACGCCGGTACCACGCTCGAAGAACTTGCAGCGACGTGTGCCGCCAGCGGCCAGATGCTGGCTATCGCCCCGTATGGATCGCCGCACTCCACCATCGGTGCCGTGGTCGCGACGGCATCAGCGGCGCCACTGGCGTACGAGGATCTCACCATTCGTGATCTCGTGCTCGGACTCACCGCCGTGACCGGAACTGGCGATGTAGTGCGCCTGGGTGGTAAGGTGGTGAAGAACGTCGCGGGCTTCGATCTCGTGCGGCTCAACACCGGCGCCTTCGGCACGCTCGGCATCATCACCGAGGTCAACGTGCGACTGCACGCCAAGCCGATCATGGATCATGTCGTCACCGGTACGCTCGTCGACGCGCCCAATGCCTGGGTGCTGCGTCTCGTCGAGAATCGTGCGCCGCTTCCTATGCTGGTACGGCTCGCGCCGGGTGAACCGGCGCAGCTCTTCGCGCGATGCACCGGCAACGACGCCCGCGCGTCGGCGTTGCGCGGCATCATGCAGTCGTACGGCGCACGCAACGCCTTTACGCTTGGCTCTTCCGACACCAGCAACGCGAGCGAACCGGAGTCGCCGGTCGCGATGCTGCGGCACGTTCCCGAGCAGGCGCTCGTCCTGCGTGCGCGTACTAGGCCATCCGATGGCGCGTTGCTCATCGATGCGGCGCGCGTCGCGTTTCCCGACGCGATGCTGCTCTTTCATCCGTCTCGCGGCTCCCTTCGCATCACGACCATGCACACCGACAACGCCGATGCCCGCATCGCCGGCTTCGTGGCCTCGGCACCACCATCGATGCCGTTCTCGGTCGTGGTGGAACAGGGCGCGTCGCCGATCGCGCCGTCCAGCGCACTCGATCTCTCGGTGAAGCGCACCTTCGATCCGCATGGCATTCTGAACCGGCGACGCCCGGAGTCTCTCGACATGGCAGTCGTATGAGCAGCGTGATGAATAGCGTGGCAGACTCACCCAAGTGCGCACTGCCCGGCACACCCTTGGCACTTGCCAGCAAGGGCCTCGATGCCTGTGTACACTGCGGCTTCTGCCTGCAGGCCTGTCCCACGTACGTGAATCTCGAAGACGAGAACGACTCGCCGCGTGGCCGGCTCGTACTCATGCGTCGCATGCTCGAAGGCGATATCCCGCTCGACGATCCCACCACGGCGCAGCATATCGACCGGTGCCTCGGGTGTCGCGCCTGTGAGACGGCCTGTCCATCGGGCGTACCGTACGGCGACTTACTCGAAGCCACACGCGCCACCATGGCCCCCGTGCGCGGCATGCCGTTCGTGGCCCGCGCGGTGCTCGCCGTCTTCAAGTATCCGTTGCTGCTGCGCACCGCCCTGCTTGGCGCGCGCCTGTTCCGTGCCACGCGGCTGCCGCATCTGCTCGCACCGCTGCTGCCGGCACGACTCGCCTTTCCGATGGCGATGATCGCGTCCACCACGCCGGCCAACCTGCGGGCACGTGCCATACGCACGATATCGAGCCACCCGCCCGTCTTGCCGCCATCGACGCCCGCCACCACGGCAACCTGTCTGACCGGCTGCGTGATGTCAGGGCTGTTTTCGCACGTGAACGACGCCACCGAGCGCGTGCTCGCGCATAATGGCTTTGCGCTGCGCACCACACGCGCGCAAGGCTGCTGCGGTGCACTGCATGCGCATGCCGGCGATCTTGACAGTGCGCGCGCACTGGCGCGCATCAACGTCGCCGCCTTCGAGCAGTCGGGCGCGGATGTCATCGCCGTAAACTCAGCCGGCTGCGGCGCGATGCTGAAACAGTATGGTCATCTGTTGCACGATGATCCCGCGTGGGCGGCGCGGGCCGAGCGCGTGAGCGCGCGCACGCGTGATATTTCGGAGTTACTGGCCACCGTGGGACCCGTTGCCGGCACGGCATCGGTCGCGTTGCGGGTCACGCACGATCCGCCGTGCCACCAGATGCACGCGCAGCGCGTGGTCTCACCGCCGCTCGCGGTGTTGCGCGCCATTCCTGGACTCTCGCTCATTCCGCTCGAGGACGCCGATCAATGCTGCGGATCGGCCGGCATCTACAATCTCGTGGAGCCCGACACCTCCGACGCCGTGCTCGCGCCCAAGTTGGCGCGCATCGCCGAAAGTGGTGCCGACTGGGTGGCCACCGGCAACCCGGGGTGCATGATGCAGATCGGGGCGGGGTTGCTGCGCAGTGGATCGCGCGCGCGGGTCGTGCATCCTATCGAACTGCTCGATGCGAGCTACGAGCAGGGCACGTGAATCACGCCGGTGCCGCCCACGTCACCATCGTGGCGTTCGACGGCATCATCGCCGATACCGTACCACTGCGGGCGCAGGCGCTGGCCGAAGCGATCGCGCTGGAATGCGCGGCACTGGATGTTGCCGTCCACGCGCCCGCGTTGTGTTCACCGTTAATGCCGTTGCTGCCCGGACGGACGTTCAACGAGTGCATGGTGGCCGCCGTCGAACAGATACCCGCGCTGCAACACGAGCGCTGTCGCCACGATCTCATCGCACACGACATCATGGCGATGCGCGCGCAGCGTGACTGGGCCATGGCTGCGGCGCACGGCGTGCCACTTCGCGACGGAGTCCTGGACCACATGCACACGCTGGTCGCGCGCGGCGTTCGGATCGTCGTGCGCAGTGACTCGCAACGCCGAGAGGTGGAGCCGCTGCTGCGGCTGGCCGGACTTGACGACAGCATACTCTTTCTGCGCTGCGCCGATGACCTCCCGCGCCGGACGAGTGTGACGTCTGTACAGGCGAGCTACGAAGCGATCGAGGCGCGTCTCGAACGGATGCGAATTCCTTGGGTACAACGTGACGCGGTCGAGGTGCCCGGCGGCACGGCGGCATGCATGTTGCTTGAATCGGCCAGTCCCCGGTACGTTCTGCGAGCGGATCCATTGACGAAAGCTTTGTGAGGTATGCCGTTGTCCAACACTGACGCGAACTCCCCGAGTATCACGAGCCCAACCCCACCCGAGTTGGTGCCGTCGGCGGTGCCCATAACGCCGCCAGATCTCGTATACCCGGAGCCGCTGTCAGCCCATGACGCCGCGGCCTACGTCGATCTGCGACGCGAGTCCGCCTGGTTCGAGTCGGCCGGCCAGTGGAGCACGTTCCGTGGTCCCAAAGCGGCCGAGGCGCTCAATGGCCTGGTTACCAACGACGTCTCGCTGCTTCAGCCGGGCGAGGGGATGCATGCCGCCGCGCTGACGCCGAAAGGCAAGGTGCTCTGCGACATGTTCGTGTTTCGTCTAGACGAGGAGACGTTCATGCTCACGATGCTTCGCACCGCTGCTCCGCAGTGGCTCGCGACGGCGCGCAAGTACGTGAATCCACGGCTCGCGAAAGTCGAAGACGAATCGGAAAAGTGGACCACGTGGATGGTGTACGGCACACAGGCATCGAAGGCGGTAGCGTCGCTCGGCGGTGCCGACGATAGCGTCGAAGATCTCCTCGACGTGAAGATGCAGGGGCTCGCCGAGTGGACGCTGTGGCAGCATGGCCTCTGGAATATCGGTCCGGCCACCGTGCGTCTTATTCGTGCTCCGCTGATGGGATCGATGCCGGGCTTCATTATCATGGCCGACGCGCGCGACGCGGACGTCGTGCGCGAGCGTCTCGAGCAGTCGGTGTCCCGCCACGCCACGAGCGCGGTGTGGAACATCACCCAAGTGGAAGGCGGGCGCCCGGCGTTCGGCATCGACATGGACGACAACACGATTCCACAGGAAGCAAATCTCGACACGCTCGGCGCCATCTCGTTCACGAAGGGCTGCTACACGGGGCAGGAAACCGTGGCGCGCATCCACTTCCGCGGCCATGTGAATCGCCGCTTGCGCGGACTGCTCGGCTCCTCGGCGCTCCCGCAACACGGGCAGATAGTGGACGCCACGGGCAAAGTGGTCGGCGACGTACGCAGCACGGTGATTTCGCCGCGCCTAGGGCCGATCGCCATCGCAATGCTGCGACGGGAAGTGCAGGCAGGCGACACCGTGATCGTGGAAGGCACCGACGGCCCAATCACCGCCGAGGTCCGTGAGCTCCCATTTTCCGAATAAACGAAGCTCAGTACTGAGCACTGCAGTTTGCTGAACTCAGACCGCTATACACGGTCAGATGCCTGAACTCTGAGCACTCGCGACTGAGCCGATTGTACAGCGCCAGTGTTCAGTGTGTAGTGACCAGAACTCTGGCATCAGACTTCATATAGTGTTCAGAGTCGAGCACCCACAGTCCACAGTCTCAAGCGTATTTCGTGGAGTGCGCGGAGGGGTTGTGCTGAGCCCTGATCGCTCGCTGACCGACCACAACGAGAAAGGCGGGCGACTTTCGTCGCCCGCCTTTCCGTTACAACTGACCGAACGCTTAGTGCTTCGTCGTGTCGGCGGCCGGAGCGGCCATCGCGGCCGAATCCATGGCCGGGGCGGCCATAGCGGCCGAATCCATAGCCGGGGCGGCGACAGGGGCAGCAGCGGCAGAATCAACGGCCGGAGCCTCTTCCTTGGCGGAGCAGGCGGCGAGCACGAGTGCAGCAGCGACGAGAGCGATGCGCTTCATAGTGGAGGACTCCATACGGTGCGGTGGTTGCGCCGTGCGTCCTAAAAAGCGCACGGCCCCCCCGGCAGAACGCCGACGGGGATGTAACGGAATAAAGTTATGGCGTAGCACCGACCTGTCAAGGGTAACACCGCCCAGACCGTAAGGTTCCCAGTGAGGCCAAGCGTTTGTGACACAACGGTTTCCTCAGTGCCCGGGGCCCCAGGCGCGGCGGTCCCGGCGAACGTGGCCGTTGGCAAATACTTGCCGATCGGGCACAACTCGCCGTCTTTATGCGCTCTTCCCATATCGACGTCACCGGCGGTCCCTCGGATCGCCCGCCGCACGAACTTCAGTCCAGACCAGTGTCCAGACTCCCCGAGACCCTCGGCGCGCTCAAGCGCTCCAGCTACGCCACGAATCGCCCGAAGTCCGTCAAAGACGAGATCCGGCGTAACCTGATTGCCCGCCTGCAGGCCGGCGGCCCGCTGTTCCGTGGTGTCCTTGGCTACGAAGACACCGTGATGCCCCAAATCGTGAACGCGCTCCTCGCGCGCCACAACTTCATCCTGCTCGGCCTGCGTGGCCAGGCGAAGTCGCGTATCCTCCGCGCGCTGGGCACCCTGCTCGACGAGCAGATGCCGGTCGTGGCCGGCAGTGAAGTGAACGACGATCCGTTCGCCCCGATCTCGAAGTACGCCAAGCAGCTCATCCAGGAGCACGGCGACGACACCCCGATTGGCTGGGTGTCCCGCGATCAGCGCTACGTCGAAAAGCTCGCGACGCCCGATGCCACCATCGCCGACATCATCGGCGACGTGGACCCCATCAAGGCCGCCCGCGGTGGACACATCCTCGGCGACGAACTCACAATTCACTACGGCATGCTGCCGCGCGCCAACCGCGGCATCTTTGCGTTGAACGAACTCCCCGACCTCGCCGGTAAGGTACAGGTGGGTCTGTTCAACATCATGCAGGAAGGCGACGTGCAGATCAAAGGCTACCCGGTGCGCCTCGCACTCGATGTCCTGCTCTGCTTCACCGCCAATCCCGAAGACTACACGGCCCGCGGCAAGATCATCACGCCGCTCAAGGACCGCATCGGCAGCGAGATCATCACCCACTACCCCGAAAGCGTCGAACTCGGCGTCGAGATCACGCGCCAGGAAGCGTGGACGCAACGCACCGGCGGCGTGCAAATCCGCGTACCCGACCTGATCGAGGAAGTGGTGGAGCGGATCGCCTTTGAAGCACGTGACGATAAGCGCATCGACAAGCGTTCCGGCGTGTCGCAGCGCATGCCGATCACCGCGATGGAAAGCGTGGTGTCGAACGCCGAGCAGCGCGCCCTGCGCAACGGCGATACTGAAGCCGTACCGCGCGTGGCCGACGTGTACGCCGCCCTGCCCGCGATCACCGGCAAGATTGAGCTCGAGTACGAGGGAGAACTCGTGGGCGGCGCCACGATCGCCAAGGATCTCATTCGCCGCGCCTGCGATGCGACCCTGCGTGAACGCGCCGGGGATATCGACGCGGAAGACGTGATCATGTGGTTCGACGGCGGTGGCGCACTGCAGGTGGCCGACGAAATCGCGATGAATCTCGTGCGCCAGGGCTTCGAAGCGGTGCCGGGTCTCGTGCAAACGGTGATCGCGCTCGGACTCGCGAAAAAGGGCGACGATGCGATGATCGTGGTGGCCTGCGAGCTGGTCCTCGAGGCGCTGGTGGCGCGACGGAAGATTTCACGATCGGACCAAGGGACGTACGGGAAGGCGGAACGAGAGGCGCGCCGACCGAAGGGACAGCAGGATTACTTTGGCTGAGGGCTGAACAGCCTAGTAACGACCCAGTACTGAGTGGGCAGAATTCTGGCGTCTGACTGGGTATAGTGGTCAGAGTTGAGCAGCCATAGTCCACAGTGCCGAGCGGGTTTCATGGATCTGACGATTCATGAGGCCTCCGCTCGGCACTCGCTTTAGGGGTGCCCCACCCCCCGCCACCCCCACACGCCGTCAGGAAATTCTCGGCACTGAGCACTGTAGCTGCTGAATTCTGACCACTATACCCAGTCTGACGCCCCAGTTCTGAGCACCGAGTACTGGGCTGTTTGTTCCTCCCCCATTAAGTCCAACAGGCCGACCTTCCCCCGCGTAGTTCGACAGTCCCCGTCCCCTACGCACTCCCCCTGATGCCCTCTGTGCCCCGTCGTCCCGTACGGCTGATCGTGGCTGCCGGCGCCCTCGGTCTCTTAGGCCCTCAGGTCGCCCAGGCCCAAACCCAGACCGACTCGCTTGCTCGGCGCGACAGTCTCGCCCGCTCGCTGGCCCCGTTTGCCGTGCGCGCCACGCGCAGCACGCAGAGCTCCTTTACGGCCCCGCTGGCGATCACGCACATCGACAAGTCACAGTTTTCGGCCAAGTCGGGGTTCGGGCTCAACGACGCGCTCGGCAATGTGCCGGGGGTGCTCGTGCAGTCGCGCTACGGCACCAGCGATGTCCGCATCGCGATCCGTGGCTTCGGTGCCCGTGGCGCCGGTGACCGCAGCAATGCCGGCACCTCCCGCGGGGTGCGCGTGCTGCTGGACGGCATGCCGGAAACCGAACCGGATGGCCGCACGTCGTTCGACAACATCGATCTCGCCGCCGCGGAAGGGATCGATGTGATCCGCTCGAACGCCAGCGCGCTGTGGGGCAATGCCGCCGGTGGTGTAATCAGCGTGTCCACCGTGCCCGTGATCGATCGTCCGTTCGCCACCATGCAGTACCAGAGCGGGAGCTACGGCCTGCAGCGCTACATCGCGCAAACCGGCACCCCCATCGGCACCAAGGGCGGGGTGGCCTACGCCACCTTCGTCAACACGAACTTCGACGGCTGGCGGGTGAATTCCGACGCGCGTCGCGTGCTGGTGAACACCGGTATCGTTGCTCCCGTGGGCGACAAGACGCAAATGCGCATCCACCTGCTCGGCGCCAACAATCTGTTCCACGTGCCCGGCCCACTCTCGGCCGATCAAGTCGCGTCCAATCCGCGGCAAGCCAACGCCACCTACGACGGCCGCGACGAGCGTCGATTCAACCGCCTCGCCCGACTCGGCGCCAGCGTGGAGCATGCGCTCGACGACAAGTCGAGCGTGTCCGTGATGGCGTACATCAACCCCAAGTATCTCCAGCGCTCCGAGCGCGGCACGTTCCGCGACTTCACGCGCTACCATGGTGGTGCGAACGCGGCGTATAACCGACAGGACGTGGTATCGCCCACGTTCACCAACCGCTTCACGGCCGGTATCGATCAGGCGTATCAGGACGGCGCCGTGCTGTTCTACAACCTGAGCGCCACCAACGGTCGCGGCACGACGCTGCGCGACAACAAAAAAGAAGGCGCCTACAACGGCGGCATCTTCCTCGAAGACGAATTCACGCTCAACAACACGCTGGGCATCACGCTCGGCCTGCGCGGCGACGCGATTGCGTACTACTACAAGAACTTCCTGAATCCGAAAACCGACGCGAGCCGCACCTTCTCGCAACTCACGCCGAAGATCGGCGCGTCATGGCGCCTGTCGAAAACGCATACGCTCTACGCCAACGTGGGCGGCGGTGTCGAAGCCCCCGCCGGCAACGAAACCGATCCCGCCGGCACCTTTGGACAGGACACGGTCACGGCCCTCAATCCGCTGCTTGAGCCGATCCGCTCGTACACATACGAAGTGGGCACCAAGCAGATCTTTATGGTCGGCGATGGCTCGGGCATAGTGACCAGCGTGTCGTACGACGCGGCCGCGTACCTCACGAACGTGCGCAATGAGATCGTGCCTTACCGCGGCGGACGGTTCTACTTCATGGCCGGCCGCGCCCGTCGCACTGGCGCCGAGATGGCCGTGACCGCGCTCGCCAAAGGCGACCTGCGCTTCGAGAATTCCCTCACGCTCTCGCGCAACAGGTACACTGACTACGTGGTCGACTCCGTGCACTACGGCAAGCCGGGCGCGACCGCCGACTACAGCGGCAATCGCATCGTCGGCATCCCCGACTGGTTTTACGGCTCCAACGCCACGTGGTCACCGTCCAAGGCGCCCCTCGGTCTCGCGGCGCAGGTCGGCGTGCAAGGCACCGGCGGCTACTGGGCGGACGACGCGAACGCCGTACGGGTAGCGGAGGCACATATCGTGAGCGCCAGCCTTCGCGCCGATCGCCTCGTGCGGGTGGGCGACGCGACCGTGAAGGGGTTCCTGACGATCGAGAATCTCACCGATCGCCGCTTCATTGGCTCGGCGTTTCTCAACCCGGACATCGTGAATGGGAAAGCGCTGGCGTTCGAGCCGGGCATGCCGAGAACAGTGATGCTGTCGTTCTCGGTTTCGCGGGGGCGCTGATCATTGATCACTGAACGCTGAACAGCGCGGAACTGCTCAGTACTCGGTGTTCTGAACTCTGGCATCAGACTGGGTAGAGCGGTCTGAATTCAGCAACGACAGTCCACAGTGCCGAGCGGGTTTCGTGGAGCTGACGATCGCGAGACCATCGCACGGCACGTTGCGCAGCGGCCACCACCAGCCCCCCCCGCCGTCCGCACACGCAGTCAGGAAGTTCTCGCCACTGAGCACTGTAGCTGCTCAGCTCTGACCACCATACCCAGTCTGACGCCGGAATTCAGTTCACTCAGTACTGGGCAGTTCCGGAAGGTACCGCGCCGTTACTGCTGTTTCCCCACGCAAAGCGTCGGCGCCGCCGCACCGACCGCAAACTGCAGAATCGACAGCACATCACCCGAGTCCAGCACGCCGTTACAGTTCGCGTCCGCGCGCGGCATCGGGTTCGGCGCGCTGGCCGGCAGCACGCCCACCAGCGCCTGTTGCGCCAGTGATGCATCAAACGCGTTCACGGCACCATCCGCGTTCACATCGCCGCGCAGCACGCTCGCTCCTGCCACGATAGTGGTCGCCCACAACCCACGACCATACGTGCTGGCGTACAGGTTACCCGTGGCCGCCTGGTACACCAGGTCCAGCACACGCGCATTCGGGAACCCCTGATTGGCCGCGCTCCACGACGCGCCGTTGTCGGTGGACTCATAAATGCCCACGTCGGCCGCGGCAAATATTCTCGACGTGCCCGGTACCATCACAACGGCGTTGAACGGAATGTCCGGCAGTGAACCGGTCAGGTTCGCCCAGGTCACGCCAAAATCATCGGTGGCGTACACGTGTCCCGTGCCCGTACCGGAGTGCGAGATTACCGCGCGACCGGGCACCGCTGCGTCGGGGGCGATATCGGTGACGGCGCGGTTCGGCAGCGTGCTCGAAACCACCGTAAACGTTGCCCCCGCGTCTTGCGACAGCTGCACATTCCCGTCGCTGGTGCCGACCCAGATGATCCGCGAGTCAACCGGTGAAACCGCCAGACTGGTAATCGTGCCGGTGCCGCGCGTGAGGTCTCCGGTGAGGATGCCCCACTGCGCGCCCTCGTTCACCGTGCGCCACAGTCGATACGTGGCGTAGTACAGCGTGGCCGAGTTGAGCGGGTCGATGATCATTGGCGACAGGAATGCCTTCCGGTCGGTGCTGGTGAATCCGCGCTGTACCTGCGAGATGCTCGTGCCGAGCGGATTGCGTGTGACGCGCACGATGAAACCGGTGCCGTAGCTGGTGGTCCAAAACACGTTCGAGTTCGTAGGGCTGAAGGCGTTCCATCCGCCATCGCCGCTCGGCGCCGACATCGTCCAGAAACCTGAGCCAAAGCCCCAAAGCGAACTGTTATCCTGCAGCCCGCCGGCAATAAAATCGGGGATCGTGGGGTGCACCGCGATGCCCGGGTAGAACTGGGTAACCGAGATGTTCGTGTTGCGACTCACCCAGCTGTTGCCGCGATCGTACGACGCGTGCACGCCACCATCGCAGCCGCCCACGATCACATTCGGATCGCTCGGCGCGTACTCGAAGGCATGCCAGTCCACGTGCAAGTCGTAGGCGATTAGCGAGAAACTCTGCCCGCCATTGCGCGACCGGTACATGCGCGATCCGCCCAGGATCACCGTGTTGGCATCCTGCGGGTCGACTTCGAGTACGAGGTCATACGTGCCCTGCGTGCCGAAATCGAGTCGCGACTGCCCGCCGTACACACCTTGCGCCGTGAGCACCGTAGGCGTGGCACTGGCGCCGTCAAGACGCACCAGCTTGTCCATCCGTGAACTCACCACTTCCACCGCCCACACCGAATTCGGCGTGATGGGGGACACCGCCAGCGAGATGCGCTGTACCGTAGTGCCGGTGGCGTACACCTGCAACCAGGTGGCGCCGCGATCGGTGCTGCGGTACACGCCGTTCGCGGTCGTACCTGTCCCGGCACGCGCTGCCCACACGATGTTGTCGTTGGCGGGGTCGAACTCCACATCAGTCACGAAGCCCGTAAGCACCGTGCTCCAAGCGGAACCGCTGTTGGTGCTGCGATGCAGCCCGTTGTTGGCCGCGTACAGCACCACGCTCGTGTTCTGCGTGCCGGCCAGGCTCGGTGCCACCCGAATACGATAGGCGCGGGTGTTCTGCGAACCGTTCACCGGCGCCAGCACGCCGGCCCCGTTGATCTCCGTCCACGAAGTGCCGCCGTCGAAGGAGCGCAGCAACCCACAGCCGTTCGACTGCGCGGGCTCGCCCGTACCCACGTATACGATGTTCGGATTCACCGGATCGATCGCGATCGAACCGGTGTTCAGCGAACACTGATTGTCGGTGAGCGGAGTCCACGTGGCGCCGCCGTTGGTCGTGCGCCATACGCCACCACTCGCCGAGCCGGCGTACACGATGCTGGGGTTGGTGGGGTGAATGGCAATGGTGCGAATGCGACCACCGTCGGCGTTTGGCGACGAACCATAAAAGCCGCTGGTCTGGAAGCCGAACGGCCCCACCGAGCGCCATGGCGCTACCTGCACGCTGGACGCCGCCCCCGATGCGGCGCGCGCCGGCGCGCCGAAGGCCGCGGCTCGTGCGGCGTACACGGGATTTTGTGTGTATTCACCGAATGGATACGCCCGCAGCTGCTCCATCCATTCGCGACGCACGTCGAAGCCCGCCTCGCGCTGCTCTTCCACCTGCGCCTGCACCGCCACCGGCATCGCCGCCAGCAGCGCCAACGCGAGGTACGTCCGTGAGGTGCTCACTTGATCACCGCCGTGGGCAGCACGGTGGTACGGCCACGTAGGTCCGTCGCATCCGACAGGTGCAGCTCACTCAGTTGCAGCGACAATGTTGACGCGGCGTTCGCAGTACGCGCCACGAACCGCACGCGCGCGAACACGTCGGTGGTGAACCCGGTGGCATGCGCCGCCGCGATCATCACCCGCCCGCGAGCCGCATGCACGGCGCGCAACGCGCCGTCGCTAGGGCTGGCATCAGCGAGGTAGCGCAGCTGGGTGCTGTCGTAGGCCACGGCAGCGGTCATACTCACCGGCTTCGCCTGTATACTGGCCACGTTGTCGGCGCCAAGCAGTCCGCTCACGCGCACATCCACCGTAATCACACTGTCGCCAACTGCCGGCGGCGTGAACACCAGCTGCGCGGTAGGCTGTGTATTCGGCAGCGGGCTCACCGTGCCATCACCCAGCGTCTCTCGGCACGCCGATATCACCAGCGCGCTACTGAGCGCGGCCAGCACGCGTACCGCTGCGGTCATATTGCGTCTCACTTGATCACCACCGGGTATTGCAGCGCCGTCGCGTTGCCGACGAGCGATTGCTGATTGAGGTCGAGCAGCTCGACGTGTCGAAGCACGAACTGACTGGAGCCAGTTAACATAGGAATGAAATCAAAGCGACCAAGGGTGATCACTCCCGTCATTCCCGTCGCACTGGCAATCGAGATGCGCGTGGTGCCGGAGCTGTTGTCGGTGATGATCACCGGACCACCGACGGTGCCAGGCACGGTGGTCGTAAGTCGGAGCATGGCCGGCGTGGCCTGCTCGGTGGGCCAGGTGAACACGAACTGTGCCGCGCCGACCGTGGCCCCGCGCGTGTCGAGTGACAGCGTGACCGAGAACGGTGTGAGTCGCGTGTAATCGAAACGCGCGACGTCGGCGCGTAGCACTGGGCCGGTGGTGCGCGTGACGTTCAGGAACACCGAATCGAGCGCACCGCCGTTCACCGCAGTCTGCGCCACGATCCAGGCCTGACCACCAAGGCGCGCCGTGATCCGTCCATCGGCGGCGACGGTCGCGATTGACGGTGATCGACTCGCGTACGTGATCGGCGCCGTGATCACCGCACCTTCACTGCTGAGGATCACCGGCGTGAGCTGCAGCGTGCCGTTCACATCGAGCTCGTTCACCTTTTCGGTGGCGAGTCCGTACCGCAACGAGATCGACGAGGCCACGTTGAAGGTGACCGGCAGATTCATAGTGGGCGCGTTGCCCGACGTGAGCGAGACGTTGGCCAGATACGTATTGGTGTTGAGCGCCGACGGATCGGCGCGCAGCGCGAGTCGGGCGGGGTTCGTGAGCCACGTGGCCGACAGCCAACCGCTGGCCCCGGTATACGTCACGCTCGTCGTGAGACTCGCCACCGGCGTGCAGCTCCCGTTCACGTCGGTGATCGCAATAGTGTCCACCACCGCGCTGCGCAGAGCGAAGCCCGCCAGCGTGCGCGACGGCACCGAGAGCGCCAGCAGCGGCGACCGTGCGGCGTCGCACGGGGTGATCGACAGCGGCAGCGACGGCAGTCCTGACACCGAGAAGAGCAGCGATCGCACGCCACCCACTCCCGTGACGCCAAGATTGGTGAACGTGACCACGCCATTCGTGGCCGGCGCCGTCGCTCCCGTGAGCGTACCACCACCAGAGGCAATCGTGGCCGTCACCGTGAGCGCAGCAGTCGTCGCCAGATTGCCGCCGTTGTCGAGCACGTTGAGTACCGGCTGCGTCGTGAACGCCGAATTCAGGCCGCCGCCCGCCGGCGGTAGGCGGAACGCCAGCGATGCCGCTGGTCCAGCGCTCACGTTGAACGTGACGGTGTTCACCGCGGGAAGTCCGGTGGCCGAGAAGGCCAGCGAACGCGGTCCGATCAGTCCTGACAGCGTGAGTGGCGAAAAGGTGGCGAGCCCCTGCACCGAGGTGACCGTGGTCGCACCGCCGATCGTGCCCACACCGCTCGCGAAGCTCACAGTCACCGGCACACTGGCCGCGGTGACGAGATTGTCGAGGGCATCGCGCACCTCGACCACCGGCGACGC
>NSHR01000019.1 GCA_002737115.1 Gemmatimonadota bacterium
CAGGGGGGTCGGGGCTGCCGTCTGCTCCCTGCCGTTCGGACTCAGTTCGGACTCAAAAACCGTCTAAATTGATGAAGATGGTTACTCTAATTGAGGAAAATCGCAGAAGAGGCGACACGATGTTCGGATTTGCTTGCGGCAGCGAGAAACCTCCGTTTAGCTTCGGGTGTTGATCTCTCGAACGGCCCTCGATGGTTTGCGCGCGCCCGCGCGCCACACGAGGCTCTCTACTTTTCAGGAACCGGCATGGTTGGCACGTTCCGCCCGCGGCGGATGGCATCCGTCGCGCTGCTGGGCGCTCTGGCCCTAGGGCTTGCAGCGTGCGGCGGCGAGTATCCGAATTCGACGTTCAACCCGAATTCTGAATACAACGCCGCCATCGTTTCACTCTGGGACAAGCTACTCTTTTGGGGCACGCTTGTTTTCATCGGGGTCGAAGCCGCTCTCGTCTACACCATCTTCAAGTTCCGGCGTCGTCCCGACGGTGGCGTGCCGAAACAGGTGCATGGCAACACCGCGCTTGAGATCACGTGGACAGCGATTCCCGCCGTCATCCTGATCTTCATCGCGATTCCGACGGTTCGCACGATCTTCACGACCCAGGCCAAGGCGACGCCCGACGCGTTGCAGGTCGAAGTGATCGGGCACCAGTGGTGGTGGGAGTTCCGCTACCCGCAGTACGGCATCACGACGGCGAACGAGCTGTACTTGCCAAACGGCCGCACGGTCAACTTTCAGCTCAAGACGGTCGACGTGCTGCACTCCTTCTGGATTCCCCAGATGGGCGGCAAACGTGATCTGATTTCGAACAGGACCAACTACCTCTGGTTCACGCCGAACGCGGATCTGCCGTCGTCGGCCTGGAACGGAATGTGTGCCGAGTTCTGCGGCCCGTCGCACGCGAACATGCGGTTTAAGGTGTTCGCGGTCACGCCGAGCGAGTTCGCGCAGTGGACGGCGCATCAGCAGCAGCCGGCGATCTTCCAGGCCGTAGCGTCGGTGCCGGCCGCCGTCGCGCTGGCCAAGGTGCCAGTGCCCTCCGGCACGGGCAGCACGCCGGTGTTGCAAGTCGCCGCCGCGACCGCTCCGACAACGACGGCGCCGGACGCACCGGCCCCGGCGGCACCGGTTCCGGTGTGGGCGTTCCCGAAGGAGAAGATCGAGAACGACTTCGCATACACTATTCCGAAGACGCCGCTCACCAATCAGATCAGCTTCGACGAAGCCCTGATCGGTACGGGTGACTCGGAGCGTGGCCGTCAGATTTACGGCCGGTCCAGCTGCATCGGCTGTCATGCGATCGCCGGGACGCCGTTCAACATGGCCGTGGTCGGCCCGAATCTCACGCACGTGGGTTCGCGCCACACGATCGCCGGCGGTCTCTATCCGAACGACACGAAGCATCTGTCGTACTGGATCAAGAGCGCGCCGCACATGAAGCCCGGCTCCATCATGCCCTCGCTCGGCAAGGGTGTGACAGATCCGAAAACCAAGATGGTGGTCAACGTCGGCGGTTTGACCGACGCGGAGGTCGCGGACATCGTCGCGTACCTCCAGGCCCTAAAGTAAGTCACCGTCACCGCTGACCAACGACACCGATGGCAACCATCGCTGCCGCGCCCCCGTACACCGAAGTCAAGACCGCTCCGTCGACCACCGGCGTCTGGTCTTGGCTCACCACGGTGGACCACAAGCGCATTGGGGCGCTTTATCTCATTACCGGACTGTTCTTCTTCGTCGTTGGCGGCCTTGAGGCCGCCATCCTGCGCGCGCAGCTGGCGACGCCAAATGGCAAGCTCATTTCGGCCGAGATGTACAACCAGCTGTTCACGATGCACGGCACGACGATGATCTTTCTCGCCGTCATGCCACTCTCGGCGGCCTTCTTCAACTTTCTGATCCCGCTGCAGGTCGGCGCGCGTGACGTCGCCTTCCCGCGACTGAATGCGTTCTCGTACTGGATCTATCTGTTGGGTGGCGTGTTCATCACCCTCCCCATCCTTTGGTCGATGGCGCCCAATGGCGGCTGGTTCGGCTACGCGCCGCTGAGCACGAAGGCGTACTCGCCGCAGCACAACATGGATTTCTGGGTGATCGGCTTGCAGGTGCTCGGTATCTCCTCGCTGGCGGCCGGCTTCAACTTCATTACGACGATCATCAACATGCGGGCACCCGGGATGACGCTCATGCGCATGCCGATCTTCACGTGGATGTCGTTCGTAGTGCAGTTCCTGGTGGTGCTCGCCTTCCCGGTGATCACCGTCGCGCTCGTGTTCCTGCAGTTCGACCGCTTCTTCGGCACGAACTTCTACACGATCGCCAAGGGCGCCGACCCGCTGCTCTGGCAGCACCTCTTCTGGGTGTTCGGTCACCCCGAGGTGTACATCCTGATTTTGCCGGCCTTCGGTCTCGTGTCCGAAGTGCTCCCCACGTTCTCGCGGAAGCCCTTGTTCGGCTATCCCGTGATGGTGTACTCGGGTATCCTGATCGGCTTCCTCGGCTTCGGCGTGTGGGCGCACCATATGTTCTCGGTGGGCATGGGTCCGATCGCGGACGCGGTGTTCTCACTCACCACGATGCTGATCGCGATTCCGACCGGCGTGAAGATCTTCAATTGGATGGCCACCATGTGGGGCGGCCAGATCAAGTTCACGGTGGCCATGAAGTTTGCCGTCGCGCTGGTGGGCATGTTCACGGTGGGCGGTATCTCCGGCGTGATGCATTCGTCGCCGCCGGCCGACCTGCAGCAGACGGACACCTACTTCGTGGTGGCGCACTTCCACTACGTGCTCTTCGGCGGCTCGATGTTCGGCTTGTTCGCCGGCATGTACTACTACTTCCCGAAGTTTACCGGTCGCTTCCTCTCGGAGAAGCTGGGTAACTGGCACTTCTGGATTACGTTCGTCGGCATGAACCTCACGTTCTTCCCGATGCACTTCAGCGGCCTGCTCGGCATGCCGCGCCGCATCTATCAGTACGATGCGGGACAGGGCTTCGAGCTGTTCAATGCGATGTCGACCGGTGGCACGGTCATCCTGATGATCGGCACGCTGTTCGGTCTGATCAACATCTGGAAGAGCTGGAGAACGGGAAAGATGGCGTCGAGCAATCCGTGGGGTGCCGCCACGCTGGAGTGGACGATTCCGTCGCCGCCACCCGACTACAACTTCGCCGAACTGCCGCAAGTGAAGTCGCGCTATCCGCTCTGGAACATGAAGGGTGGAGAGAAGCTCGTGCACGAAACGACGTACGAAGAGGAGAAGGGCCAACACATCGCCACGTCGCAGGAACTCGGTATCATCATGCCGAATCCGTCCATCTGGCCGCTGGTCACCGCCTTCGGGTTGATCGTGATGTTCGGCGGGTTGCTGTTCATGGACGCGAGTGTCCCGACGGCGGTCGCCGTCATGCTGGCCGGTACGGCGCTCTGGATTGGCGCGCTCTACACTTGGCTGCTCACGCCGCTCGAGGATCACCACTAAGATGACCGCCACTACGGCACCTACGACCGCCGCGCACGGCGACGGCCACGCGCACGGCGGCGGCCATCACACCTCGTTAGGACTCGACAACCGCAAAGTCGCCATTTGGACCTTCATCGGATCCGAATGCATGCTCTTCGCCTCGTTGATCTCGACGTACCTGATCTACAAGGGCAAGAGCCCCGAAGGCCCGTTCCCGCATGATGTGTGGACGAGCCCGACCACGGGCGAAGTGTTCAAGCCGATCCTGAACATCCCCGTCACGTCGGCGTCGACGTTTGTGTTGCTCATGTCGTCGCTGGCGATGGTGCTCGCGCTGGCCGCCGTGCAGAACCGCGACCTGCCGAAGCACACCGCGTGGGAGCGCATCCTCGGTTCGTCGAAGATCTGGCTGTGGGCCACGTGCCTGCTCGGCATCGCGTTCCTCGGCTGCCAAGCGTACGAGTTCACGTCGTTCGTGCACGAAGGCCTGACAATGCGGACGAACCTGTTCGGTTCGAGCTTCTTCACGCTCACCGGCTTCCACGGCGCGCACGTGACCGCCGGCGTGTTGTGGCTCTTCACGTTGCTCTCCATCGATTACAAGCGTGGTCTCAAGCCATCGGATGCGCTGCTCGTCGACATCTGTGCGCTGTACTGGCACTTCGTCGACGTGGTGTGGATCGCGATCTTCACGCTCATCTACCTGATCAAGTGAGGCGGTGATGGCCGACCATTCTGCAGCGGCGGGACACGCCCACGACGAAGCGCATCACCCGACGTGGACGACGTACTGGAAGATCGCGGTGATCCTCACGGTCATCACTGCGGTCGAGGTCTCGGCCTACTATATCCCGGCCTGGGAAGAGAGCTGGGTGTACGTGCCCAGCATGCTCATCATGTCGGCGGTGAAGTTCTGGATTGTCGTGATGTACTACATGCACCTCAAGTACGATCACAAGCTGTTCCGCTCGTTATTCGGCGGCCCGCTGCTGGTCGCGGGGCTAACGCTCGTGGGATTGCTGTTCCTGTTCTCCAAGCTCGTGCTACGACTCGGCCTGCTCAGCTAACCGCTGCGTTATCGATCGCGAGAACCCGTGGCCAGTCGTCAGCGTTCAACTGACGACTGGCCACGTTCCGTTCCGCCCCGCCCGCTGGCGCATCCGCTTCCGTGTAACTTCCGATATGATCGCGCTTTTGCTCCACCCCGCCGCCCAGCTCAGCTGGTCGAATTTCACGGTCCACCCCAGCACGGCGATCGGTATCGCCGCGGTCGGAGCGGCCTACTTGTGGCGCGTCCGTCAGGGGCCGTCGGCCATCGACCGCGTCCCCGTGACCGTGCCGGACCTGGCGCAGGCCAGCAGCGCCCAGCGCGATGCGGCCGCCGAACCCCAGGGGCCCACGTTGGCGCAGCGTGTCAGCTTCTTGACCGCGCTCCTGCTGCTGTTTTTCACGCTGAACGGGCCGCTGCACGATCTCAGCGACTACTACCTGTTCAGTGGGCACATGGTGCAGCACCTGATCCTGACGCTGGCCGTGCCGCCGCTGATGCTCATTGGCACGCCCGGCTGGATGCTGCGCCCGCTGTTGCGCCGGCCGGCGGTGTTCGCGGTGGCCCGCAAGAGCACGACGATCGCCGCCTGTTTCATGCTCTTCAATGTGGTGCTCTCGTTCTGGCACCTGCCACCGATCTACAATTTGGCCCTGGCGAATCACCCGATTCACATCGTACAGCACCTGATGTTCATCGCCGCCGCGATGCTGATGTGGTGGCCGCTCACGTCGCCGTTGCCAGAGCTGCCGCGCGCGCCGTACCCAGTGCAGATGCTGTACTGTTTCGTGATGGTCATCCCGATGTCGATCATTGCGATCTACATCGCGATGGCGGATACGCTGCTCTACCCCGCGTATGCCGTCGCCCCGCGCATCCTGGGGATCACGCCCATGATGGACCAGCAGTACGGCGGTCTGATCATGTGGATTCCCGGTGGCGTCTTTTTCTACGCGGTGATGACAGTGGTGTTCTTCAAATGGTCGCAGCGCGGCGAAGATAGTCAGGACAGCGCGCAGGTGGGGTGGGTCCCGTCGCCGGACACGCTCACCTGATGGCGGGCAAGAAGCCGGTTGCCCGACGTCACGTCGGCAAGGACGCCCCCAAGGTCGCGCCCAAGAAGAACGCGGCGGCCGCCGAGAAGAAGTTCGGCAAGGCCGCGCGTCAGGCGGCGGAGAAGGGCGGCAAGAAGCCGGGCGCCTGGCGCGACGCCGAACAGCCGCGCGTGTCGCATGCGGCGGCGCCGATTCCGGCCGAGGCGCTAGGCACGGTCGCCGTGAGCGTGGCACGCATGATCGATGCGTCGCCCAGCGAGATCTTCCGCGCCTTCAACGACCCGACGCGCCGGCAATGGGGCGGGGCGTTCGGCTACAAGGTGATGAACGCCGTCGCTCCGCGCTTCCTGCGCCTGATGCTACACGACGGCACGTTGGTGAGCGTGTCCATCGGCCGCAAAGGCAACGCCCGCTGCAACGTAGAACTCGAGCACTCGCGCTTGTCCGACGTCGCCACCGGCGAGAAGATGAAAGCGGAATGGCGCGACGGGCTGGCGAAGATGGCGGAGCAACTGGACGAGCTGTTTTAACTGACGAGGGGCGCTAAGAATTCATGGCGCCCCTCACTCTTAGCGCCGTTCGCTCTTCGCGCTGTTCGCCGATCATGTGAGTCCGGCGCGGAGTCCTTTGCGTGCCACTCGATGGCCCGTAGACATCCGAAGCCCTCCTCCACTCACGGTGATTTCGGAGGCCTGCCCCTCGACAAACCTCGTTCACGCTGTACATAGCGTGGTGAGCAGTACATATCTGCACGATGCAGTCCCTGCGTTGGCTGTTGCGAGAGTACCACCCAATCCCGAGTCCTGCCATGCCCCGAGCGTCTCGGCCTTTGCTGGCCATGTTGCTGACCGCTGCCGGTCCCAGCCTGCTGCTGCTGGCGGCATGCAGCGGTGGCACGACCGCCGACCGCGCGAAGGCTGAGGAGGCGAAGCTGGCGGCCGGTCCGTCGTGCGTGAGTACGGATACCACGCCGGTCGGGCTCGCGGTGCTCGACTTCATCACGAAGGCGGTGCCGCTCCCGAAGCGCTTCCTCAGTGCGGCCGGCACCGACTCGGCCGTGCCGGACGACGGCTTCAAGATGCTGCAGGACAAGGGACCGACGTACTTTTACAGCAGCGACACCGTCGCGCAGCGGAAGATTCGCGAGAAGCTCGAAGAGGTCGGCCCCTATCCCTCGATGCTGGTGGTGTTCCGCGGCACGACCGACGCGGACAACGGCAACACGGTGACCGTGCGGCTGGGCGGGCACTACGTCGGTGGCGATGACCACGGCACAGTCTCGCCGACCCGGTCGTTCGAGGTGCGGTGTGACACGACCGGGTGGAAGGTCGCCGCATCCACGACCGAGGGCGGCGCCTGATGGCCGCGGCCCCGACGACGGGGCGTCCCGAGCGACTCGTCTCGCTTGACGTGTTCCGGGGCATGACGGTGGCCGGCATGTTGCTCGTCAATAATCCGGGAACCTGGTCGGCGATCTATCCGCCGCTCGAGCACGCCGCGTGGAACGGATGGACGCCGACCGATCTCATCTTCCCGTTCTTCCTGTTCATCGTCGGGATCACCACCGAGCTCTCGCTCCGCGCACGACGCGCCCGTGGCGATGACGACCGCGCGATCCTGCGACAGATGCTCCGTCGCGGCGCGCTCATCTTTCTGTTCGGCTTCCTGCTCTCCGGCTTTCCGTTCTTCACGTGGCCTCCCGCGCTTCCCGAGGCGTCGTTTTTCGAGCGGGTTGTGGACCGCATCGAGCATTGGCGCGTGATGGGCGTGCTGCAGCGTATCGGCTTGGCGTATCTGCTCGGTGGCCTGCTCACATGGCGCACGACGCTCCGGCAACAGTTCGCCATCCTCATCGCGCTGCTTGTCGGATACTGGGCGCTGATGACGCTGGTGCCGGTACCAGATACCGGCGTGGCCGGACGCTTTGTGCTCGACCAGCCCGACCAGCTGCTCAGCGCCTGGCTCGATCGCACGATCCTTGGCACGAACCACCTGTGGATCGGCGCGAAGACGTGGGACCCAGAAGGGTTGCTCAGCACGGTGCCAGCGGTTGGCACGATGCTGCTCGGCACCTTCGCCGGACGATGGATCTCGCGTCAGGAGCGCACGCTTACCGATCGACTGGCGGGGTTGTTTGCCGTCGGTGCACTGACGATGATGCTGGGACTCGTGTGGCACTGGGTCTTTCCGATCAACAAGAGCATCTGGTCTAGCTCGTATGTGCTCTTCACCGCGGGCATGGGTGCCGTCTCGCTCGCGACCTGCATGTGGGTCATCGACGTGATGCAGGTACGACGCTGGACGTTCCCGTTCGTCGTCTATGGCACCAACCCGATGCTCGCGTTTCTCGGGTCCGGATTGATGGCGCGTATGATCTCATCGATCTGGACATGGGAGGCCGCGGCTGGTGGTCGGATCTCGGCGCAGGGATTTGTGTTCAACAGCCTGTACGCATCGTGGCTTCCGCTGCGGGAAGCTTCGTTCGCGTACGCCCTCAGCTTCGTCGCCCTCTGGTTTCTGATGCTCTGGGGTGCGTGGAAGCGAGGGTTCGTCCTCAAGGTCTAACGATGACGCCATTTCGGCTCACCCGTACGGTTCGTCGCCGTTCGCTCGCGCTCGTGGCGAGTCTGCTGCTGTTCGCGCCCGATCCGGCCGCCACGGCGAACGCCGCGACGGCGAACGCCGCGACGGCGGTGGCGGCGCGCACGCTGCAAGCGCGTTCGACCCGGCAAGCCAAGCGTCCGACGCCCAAGAAGAAGAAGGCCCCCGCGAAGCGCAGTTCCCGCAGCACCCGCGCAGGGCGCGCGCGCCCGCCCGTCGTCCCGGCGCTGCGCTTCACGTCTCCGCGCAGCGACGCCGCCCTCACCAGTGATCTCACGACGCTGTTGAGCAGTCGCACGCGCAACGGCGCGTGGGGGGCGATGGTCGTCAGCATCACGCGCGGCGATACCCTCTTCGCGCGCGGTGCCGACAGCAAGATGGTGCCGGCCAGCACCATGAAGCTGTTCACCTCCGCCATCGCGTTCGAGAAGCTTGGCCCCGAGCACACCTTCAGTACCGATGTGCTCCGTGACGGGCCGTTGGAGGTCAATGGCGTGGTCCGCGGCAATCTCGTGCTCCGCGGCGATGGCGATCCCTCCCTGTCGCCTCGTTTCGTGCGCGGTGGCCCGGACGCCTCGATGACGATGCTGGCCCGCTTTGTGGCTGGTGCCGGCATCACGCGGGTGACGGGGGATCTGGTGGCCGACGCATCGGCCCTCGAGATGCGCGGTATCCCGGAAGGCTGGCTGACCCGCTACGCCGGTGCGGGCTACGCCGCGCCGTTTTCGGCGCTCACGCTCAACGAGAACATCGTGATTGTGGGCGTCACCGCCGGTGGCGTTGGCGGCGCCGGCAAGGTCTTTCTCGAGCCGGCCACGCGGGGGCTCACGATCACCAACACCGTACGTACCGTGGCTGGCAGCCGTACGCGCATCAGCGCGCGTCGCGCGGGCAATGATCGGGTGGTGGTCTCAGGAACGATCGGCGCGCGCGCGGGCACGGTGCGCTATCAGCTGGTGGTTGGCGACCCCGCCACCTTCACCGGCGGGGCCTTCCGCGCCGCGCTGGAAGAGCAGGGCATCACGGTCGACGGCGCGCTGCGTGTGGGGCGAACGCCGGAGAATGCCACGCTGGTCACCAGCTTGCCGTCGCCGCCATTGGCCCGTCTCATCTCGACGATGAACCGCGAAAGCATCAACATCTTCGCCGAACTGCTGTTCCGCGGCGCGGCCCGCGGCCCCGATAAGCGCACGGTGGGATCGGCCGAGAATGCGTCGGCGACGCTGAACGACTTCATGGTGCGTCAGGTCGGCGCCTTACCGGACGCGGTGCGTGTCACCGATGGCAGCGGCCTGTCGGTGCTCGACCGGGTGACGCCGCGCGCGCTGGTGCAGCTGCTGGCGCACGCGCATCGCGCCCCTTGGGGCAGCGCCTTTCACGCGTCGTTGCCGGTGGCCGGTGAATCCGAGTTGCTGCGCAATCGCATGCGGGCCACACCGGCCCAGGGCAATCTGCACGCGAAAACGGGCACCACGAACGACGTGATCGGCCTCTCGGGCTACGTGACGGCCGAGAACGGCGAGATCCTCGCGTTCGCGTTCCTGTACAACGGCAAGGACCGCTGGCACGCGCGCGAGACGATCGACGCGATGGGGCCTACGCTGGCGGCGTTCTCGCGGGAGTGAGGCGCGGTCGAAGTGTGACGGGGGTGCGCTTCGGATGGAGTCGTGCTGACGGGCGATAGTCCGCTGGTTCGCGCGAAGGCCGCGAAGGGCCGCGAAGATGCGCGAAGAACAGCAACGACAAAGAAAATTTCTTTATGCTGCTCTTCGCGATCCTTCGCGGCCCTTCGCAAGCTTCGCGCGAACTGAAGAGCCTGCAGCCGGCATTGAGCCAGCCGTAGCGCACCAGACGTCGCGCGCCAGCCTACCGCTTGCCCCGCGCCTTACGCGCCTTGCCGTTCGGCAACGGCCCGCGAGCCTTCCGCGTACTGGCTGACGGGTCGAGGTCGATGCCCTTGGCCACGCTCATCGCGCGCACCATGGCGGTCGTGAACGTTGAGCCATTCGATCCCGCCACGATCGTGCTGTTGTAACCGCCCGTGAAGGCCCCGCCGCTGCTGCCGACGCTGATCTCGAGCAGGAGATCGCCCGTGCGGGCGCGGATCCGAGGGCGACCGGCGAAATCCAATGGACTGCGCGACGGAACGTCGAGCGCGAGCCGCACTTGCTCAGGGAAACACGCATGGGAAGCGTACGCACCAGCGAAGGTCGAGGCGCGCCGCCGTGGAGTCACGGGGTGATCTCTGTCGAGAGTTCGCAGCGCGCCATGTTATCCCACTCGCGTATTGGATGACCGATGTTTACGCGCGGCATCATTTTACACCGACTTGTGTGACTGACATCAGAGTGTGGGCCGGCAAGTTTTCGCCCCGAGACGCTCAAGTGTTTCAGACACCGCGTACAAAAGCATTCTGCCCCCGACGGGCAAGCGGCGCGGTGACGACTGTCACCGCGCCGCTTGATGCTCGTGTATCCATGCGTACGCGTGACGAGGCTCGACGGCGGTCGTGGGCGCTCGCGTGCCCTCGTTGATTATCGCGACGATTTCCGGGCGCGCGCGATGCCATGCGGTTGCGGACCACGGCGCACACGCGCGGCGGCCGACGGCTCGAGCGACCCGAGTAGGCGCGCCTCCGCCGCTACGCCTGATGCGGCGAGGAACGCGGCGGAGCCACTCGCCGTGACGATCGTGCTGTTGTAGCCGACCGCGAATCCGGCTGAGGCGTTGGGCGCCCCCGACACGCTCCACAGCAAGTCCGTCGTGCCGGTGGCCATCGACGTCCACGTGGTGCCGTTGAAGCGCAGCATCGTGCCGTTGTTGCCCGTCGCGTACAAGTCGAACTCACTCGGACCCCAAAGCGACGTCAGCCCCGGCGTGACGCCGGGCTGCAGTGTGGACCACGCGGTACCGTTGTAGCGATACGCCGCGCCCGCACTGCCGGCGGCGTTCGCACCGTCGGTGACCACGTTCGTGGCACCGGTGAGCCAGAGGCCGGCCAGGGTGCTGGTGGCTGGAGTTGGGAGTGCGGTGAACACCGCGCCAGTCAGCCGCCACACCGCGCCGTTCTCACCGGCCGCATAGACATCGGCCGCCGAAGCACCGTACACCGCCCAGAGTGGTACTCCCACGGTCGTGAGCAGCGTCCACGCCGTGCCATTGAAGCGCAGGATCTCACCGGCCTTCGTGGTTGCATACACGTTGTTGCCGTTCGTGCCCCAGACCGCCGACACGGTACTCGTACTGGGAATCGCCATCGGCACCCACGCGCTCCCGACGAGGCGCAGCATGGTGCCCGACTCGCCGCCGATGAACCCTTGGCCGGCAGCGGTGGCCCATACGCTGGTGAGCGTGGCCTGCGTTGGCACGGCGATCTTCGTCCAGCTGCTGCCGTTCCAGCGATATACGAACCCGAACTCGCCCACCGCCCAGGCGTTATTCGCCGCCACCGTCCATACGTCGAGGAGATCCGGGGCGAGGTTGTTCGTCGTCCACGCCGTACCGCCGGCATCGGCACTGCGCAGCACCGCCCCCCGTGCGCCGCTGGTCCACGCGGTGCCCGCGGCATCCACACTCACACCGAACAGCTTCGGCGCATAGGGCGTGTTCACGAGTGTGGCGGTGGTGCCGTCGAGCTGCGCCACGCCGCCGTCGCCGACCACATAGCGTCGACCACCGTTGGCTGCCGAACCGCTCACCTGATACAAGTTGCCGGCCAATCCACCCACGCTAAGCACCGACCACGTCGTGCCGTTCCAGCGCAGCAGCGTGCCGTTGGCACCCACGATCACCACGTCGGTGGCGCTGAGTCCATGCACGCTGTACAGCAGCTCCGCGCTCGGCACCATGACGCGCGACCACGTGCTGCCGACGCGACGCAACACGTCGCCATTGGCACCAACGGCGTACACCACGTTGTCGCCGCCCCACACGCCGTTCATGGTCTGCGTGGAGTTGGTGGTTTCCGTGCTCCACGTATTGGTGGCCAGCCGCAACACCGTGCCGTTGTTGCCCGCCGCCCACGCCACGGTCTGGCTCTCCACCCAGATGGCGTTGAGCGTCTGCGTGGTGCCCGAGGGCATCGTGCTCCACGCCGTACCGTTCCAGCGCGCCACGGCGCCAGTGGTGCCCACCGCGATGATGTTCGTGGCCGACGAGCCATGGAGTGCCAAGTAATCAGCATTGTTCGACAGCGACAGCGTCCATGTGGTGCCGTTCCAGCGATAGATGTCGCCCAGGATATCGATCGCAAACACGTCCGTGGCGCTCACGGCATAAATCGACAGCAGATCGTCGCGCAACACGCCACCCAGTCGGGTTGCGGTCCACGCGGTCGCCAAGCGGGGCACCACACTCAGCGTGACCGTGTCGCGCTTGGTGCCATCGGCCACTAACGTGGCGGTGATCAACGTGCTGCCGAGGCTCACCGCGCTGACGACGCCTTCGGCGCTGATCGTGGCGACACCGCCGGCGCTGGACGTCCACCTGACGCCCGTGGCGAAACCCGGATCGACACTCACGATGGCCGTGAGCGCGGTGCTGGTGCCGCTATTGATGGCGATGCTGCGCTGCACGATGTTCACCGTAAGCGGACGAGCCGGTACTGTGATAGTGCTGGTGGCCCGGCGCGTGGTGTCGGCAGTGGAGAGCACGGTGACGGTGGTGCTGCCCAAGGCCACTGCGGTCACGAGGCCGGTGGCGCTCACGGTGGCCGCGGCGGGATTACTGGAGCGCCACGTCAACGTCTGCGCGACGCCCGCGTCGGCGGTGATCGTTGATGTGAGTTGCTGTGTGGTGTTGATGAACAGCGAGGCCGTGGTCGGTGTCACGGTGACCGCGCGGACGACGGGAACCACGTTTACCGTGGTCGTGGCCCGCAGCGTGGTATCGCCAACCGAGACCGCCGTGATCGTCACCGTTCCCAGCGCGACACCCGACACCACCCCCCCCGCCGACACGTTGGCGATCGTGGCGGCACTCGTGCGCCACGTCACCGTGGTGGGGAGTCCGGCCTCGATCACCACGACGGCCTGTAGCGCCTGCGATTGTCCGGTGCCCAGCGACACGGCGGCCGGGGTCACGCTGACGCCGCGCATGGCCTGCACGGTGATGCTGGCCGTGGTACTCACGCGGGTGTCGGCAACCGAGGTTGCGCGGATGGTGGCGGTCCCGATCGCGATCGCCGTCACGAGCCCCGTGCCGTTCACGGTGGCGAGCGTGGGGGACTCACTGCTCCAGGTCACGCCGGTGCCGGCGCCGTTGATGGCGTCGACGACGGCGCTGAGCGATTGCGTTTCCCCTATGCGGATCGCGGTGACGCTGGGCGTCACCGCGACGCCTCGTACGGTGGGTGGATTCACCACCACCGGTGGACCCGCGGAGTCGCCCCCGCCGCAGGCCGCGAGCACGAGCGTAACCATCATGGCCGGGGAACGGCGCAGAATCGACGGGAGGTGAGTCCAAGACGACGAAGCTGAGTGCATGGCGAGGCGAGAGTGACAGGCGAGCCGACTCGGACGAGGGCGGGTGCTCCGGAAGCCGGAGTCCCCCCGCGGCCTACGCCGACGGAATAGTGACGGGGCTGAATTCCTGCGTGTCGCGCGGCACGGTCATCGCCGCCGGATTGAGCATCTCGTCGAGCTGCTCGCGCGTGAGCAATTTACGCTCGAGCACGAGGTCGAACACCCCGCGTCCGCTGGCGAGGGCCGTCTTCGCAATGTCGGTCGCGATTTCGTAGCCGAGCACGGGCACCAGCGCCGTCACGATCCCGATGGAATGCTCAACGAAGTACCGCATGCGGTCAGCATTGGCGGTGATGCCGGTGACACACCGCTCGTTCAGCACGATGCACGCGTTCCGAAGCATATCAATGCCACGCAGCAAACGATACGCGATCACCGGCTCGAACGCATTCAGCTGGAGCTGCCCGGCCTCGGCCGCCATCGTCACGGTTACGTCACCGCCGATCACTTCGAAGCACACCTGATTGACGACTTCGGGAATGACCGGATTCACCTTGCCGGGCATAATCGAGGAACCGGGCTGCATCGCCGGCAGGTTGATCTCGCCGAAGCCGGCCCGCGGTCCGGACGACAGGAGGCGAAGATCATTGCAGATCTTGGAGAGCTTGGTGGCCGTGCGCTTCATGACACCCGACAGCTGGACGAAGGCGCCGGTGTCGCTGGTTGCTTCCACCAGATCGAACGCGGTCACCACGGGCACCTCGGCGATCACGGCGAGATGCTTGCACGCCAGCTCGGCATAGCCCGGTGGTGCGTTGATGCCGGTCCCGATCGCGGTCGCGCCAAGATTGATCTCGCGAATCAAGGATTGTGCTTCGCCCAGGCGATCCACGTCTTCCTGCAGGGTGTGCGAAAACGCCATGAACTCCTGACCGAGCGTCATCGGCACGGCGTCCTGCATTTGCGTGCGGCCCATCTTGATCAGCGGCGCGAACTCCACGCCCTTGGCGCCGAAGGCGTCGGCCAGTCGCGCGAGCTCAATGCGGAAACCCGACAGGCTCTTGTGCAGCGCGATGCGCACCGCGGTGGGGTACACGTCGTTCGTGGACTGGCTGAGATTGACATGATCGTTGGGAGAGATCACGTCGTACGCGCCACGGTGCTGGTTGCTGAGCTCGAGCGCGCGGTTAGCGATCACTTCATTCGCGTTCATGTTGGTGGAGGTGCCGGCGCCACCCTGAATCATGTCAACCAGAAAGTGCTCGTGATGCCGCCCCGCGCGAATTTCGCGGGCGGCGCGGATGATCACATCGGCATGTCCCTGTTCCAGCAGGCCGAGCTCGAAATTGGTTTGTGCGGCGGCCTCCTTGACCGCCGCGAGCGATTCGATCAGCACCGGAAATTCACGCAGGGGAATGCCGGTGATCGGGAAATTCTCCAGTGCGCGCAGCGTCTGGACGCCGTACAGCGCCTCGTAGGGCACATCGCGCTCGCCAAGGAGATCGTGTTCCTGCCGGGTGCGATGCCCCCCGAAGCCGAGCGTGCGGCCGCGACCCACCAGCGTGGCATCGGCGCGGCGCAGACGCGCGGAGATGGCGCGCGCGGCGCGGGCCACGAGGGCGGCGTAGAGCTGGGGGGACTCGCGCGTGATGTCGTCGAGTTGGGCGCGGGCCAGCACCATCGCGATGCCGGGCATGATGACGCGCGCGGTGGTGCCGTGGGCAGAGTCGTCCAGCAGCAATCCCTCGCCCACCGCTTCGCCAGCGCCGAGCGTAACGAGGCGGGTGGTGCGGCCGTCCGACGACTTTTCGATGGCCACGGCGCCGCTGATCAGAATCGCAAAGCGCTGGCGGGCTTCCCCTTCGCTGAAAACGGTGTCGTCAGGGACGAGGGTGAGCGGCGTGACGAGCCGCGACAGCTTCCACAGGTGCGCGTCGGTGAAGTCCTCAAGGAACGAGGTCGCGCGCAGCGCATCGGCGATTTCGGCCGGAGTAGTCATGGGGGGAGTAAAGGATGAAACCTGCTGCACGGAAGGTGCCCGAAAAACCGGCCTCTCGCCACCAGTCGCGTGCCGAGAGATCGTATGTTTTACTGGAAGTAGACCATTCGTGGTACCACGTCGTCACCCGACCCTGTTCCGGAGCCTTCCGTGCCCTTGACCCGTCGTGACTTTCTCGAGCGCTCCACCGCGCTGGCCGCCGCCGGCTTCGTTCCCCGTCTTCCCGAGGACTTCGGGCAGGCCTTGGCTCAGACGGATCGCCCGGCGACCCCGATCCCGGAATTCCGCGGGCGCCCGCTGGTGGTGTCGTCGTCGAACGGCATCAAGGGCGTCAAGGTCGCCTATGACAAGATGTTAACGGGCGAGGACCCCCTCGACGCAGCGATCGCCGGTGTGAATCTGGTGGAGCTCGATCCGACCGATCAGTCGGTGGGGCTGGGTGGTCTGCCGAACGAGGAGGGAGTCGTGCAGCTCGACGCCTCCTGCATGCACGGCCCGACCCGCCGGGCCGGCTCGGTGGCCGCGATCGAGGGGATCGCCACGCCGTCGCTGGTGGCCAAGGCGGTGATGGACTACACCGACCACGTGATGCTGGTCGGCGCCGGCGCCACGAAGTTCGCCAAGGCCATGGGCTTCAAGGAGCAGAATCTGCTCACCGAGCAGTCGCGCCAGGACTGGATGCGCTGGAAGTCGCGCCTGAATGCCAACGACGCGTGGCTCAATCACGACGAGGACATCAAGATCAAGTTCACGACCGGCACCATCAACATGAACGCCGTGAACGGGGCGGGGGACATCGGCTCGGTGACCACCACCAGCGGCATGGCGTGGAAGGTGCCCGGCCGCATCGGCGATTCGCCCGTGATCGGAGCCGGGCAGTACTGCGACAACCTGGTGGGCGCGGCCGGCAGCACGGGGCGCGGCGAGGCGAACATCAAAACCTGCGCGTCGTTCTTGGTCGTCGAGTTCATGCGCCAGGGGCTCGGTCCGCAGGAGGCCTGCCTCAAGACCCTCGAGCGCGTGGTGGCGATGACGGAACCGCGCTTGATGGGCCCCAACGGCCGGCCGAAGTTCGACCTGGAGTTCTACGCGCTGACGAAGGACGGACGCTTCGGCGGAGCCACCCTGTACTCGGGTGGAAAATTCGCGGTGTGCGACGAGAAGGGGGCGCGGCTGGAGGAGGCGGCGTTTCTCTTCCGTCGGTAGAAAACGGCCAACTGCTTAGGGAGCAGGAGGGAGAGTCTCAGGAAGGAGGAGGCAGGGACACGACGCCGCTGTCCTGCACCCTCCACCCTGACACCCTCCCTCCTGCCTCCTAAGCCGTTGGCAGTTCATGAATGCCTCCTAAGCAGTTGGCAGTTGCAGTAAGTTGCGGTATGTCCGACATCACTCTTCCGACCCCCTACACACCCGCGCTGGTCGAGCCCAAGTGGCGCGCCCGATGGGCTGAACGCGGCACGAACCATGCCGCCCTCGAGAGCGCCGAGCGTCCGTTCTACGCGCTCATGATGTTCCCGTATCCGTCGGCCGAAGGGCTGCACGTGGGGAACCTGTTTGCGTTCACTGGCAGCGACATCTCGGCCCGCTATCACCGGCTGCTGGGCCATGATGTGTTCCAGCCGCTCGGCTACGATGCGTTCGGGATCCACTCGGAGAACTACGCGCTGAAGGTCGGCGCGCACCCGATGGAGCTGACGCCCAAGAATGTCGCGAATTTTCAGCGGCAGCTCGAGCGCGCGGGGTTGATGGTCGATTGGCGTCAGAAGGTCGACACGTCGAGCCCGGACTACTACAAGTGGACGCAGTGGGTGTTCCTGCAGCTCTACAAGCAGGGCCTCGCGTACAAAAAGGCCGCGGCCGTGAATTGGTGCCCCACCGACATGACGGTGCTCGCCAACGAGCAGGTCGAAGGCGGGTTGTGCGAGCGGTGCGGCACCGCCGTCGAGCAGCGTTTCCTCGAGCAATGGTTTTTCCGTATCTCGGCGTATGCCGAGCGTCTGCTGAACAACCTGGACTGGCTCGATTGGTCGCCGATTACCAAGTCCGCGCAGAAGAACTGGATCGGCCGCTCTGAGGGCGCTGAGCTGTCGTTCCGCGTGGCAGGCCACGACGAAACGGTCACGGTGTTCACGACGCGCCCCGATACGATTTTCGGCGCGACGTATCTCGTGCTCGCGCCCGAGCATCCGCTGGTGGCCACCCTCACGACCGACGCGCAGCGCGACGCCGTGCAGGGCTATCAGGACGCCACCAAGAAGCAGGACCTGATCGCGCGGAAGAGCAGCAAGGAGAAGACGGGCGTGTTCACCGGCGCGACGGCGGTGAATCCGGCCACGGGCGCGAACATGCCGATCTGGATCGCCGACTACGTGCTCATGCAATACGGCACGGGTGCGATCATGGCCGTGCCCGGACACGACGAGCGCGACTTCGAGTTCGCACACGTGTTCGATCTACCCATCGTGCGCGTGGTGGCCGGACCCGACGACGCCGCCGACACGCCGCTCGGCGAGTCGGCGTACACCGATGATGCGCAGGGCCGCCTGGTGAATTCCGGTGCCTTTGACGGACAGCCGGTGGCCGAGGCGAAACGCACGGTGAGCGAGTGGCTCACCGCTGGCGGACATGGCTCGCAGGTGGTGAACTTCCGCTTGCACGACTGGTGCATTTCCCGTCAGCGCTACTGGGGACCACCGATCCCGATCATCTACTGCGACGCGTGCGGCACGGTCCCCGTGCCCGAGTCGCAGCTGCCGGTGGAGTTGCCGTTCATCCCCGACTTCAAGCCCGACGACTCCGGCGTCTCGCCGCTGGCGCGCCACGAAGAGTGGTATCGCGTGCCGTGCCCCACGTGCGGCGCCCCCGCCCGTCGGGAAACCGATGTGTCGGACACGTTCCTCGACAGCGCGTGGTACTTCCTGCGCTATCCGAGCGCGACGCGCAGTGATGTGGCGTTCGACACCGACCTCACGAAGCGGTGGCTGCCGGTGGATTCGTATATCGGCGGCAACGAGCACGCGGTGTTGCACCTGTTGTACTCGCGCTTCGTGACCATGGTCATGAAGGACGCGGGGCACATCGATTTCGAAGAGCCGTTCACGCGGTTCCGCGCGCACGGCATGATCATTCGCGAAGGCGCGAAGATGTCGAAGTCGAAGGGCAACGTGATCAACCCCGATGTGTACATGGAAGAGTGGGGCGCCGATGCGTTCCGCATGTATCTCATGTTCCTCGGGCCGTACGAAGAGGGCGGCGACTTCCGCGATCAGGGCATCAGCGGCGTGCGTCGCTTCCTCGACCGGCTGTGGGCCTCGGTGCGTGATGCGCGCACCGATGTGGCAACCGATGTGCACGTGACGCGTCAGCTGCACCGCACGATCAAGAAGGTCGGCGAGGATTCGGCGAATCTGAGCTACAACACGGCGATCGCCGCCATGATGGAATGTTTGAATCACGTGCGGTCGGGCGACCGCGCGGTGCACCGTGATGAGGTGCTGCCGCTGGTGCAGTTGGTGGCAGCCTATGCCCCGCATTTCGCGGAAGAGTGCTGGGAACAGCTGGGGCACACCGGCAGCGTGTTTGATGCCGGCTGGCCGACGTTCGATCCGGCCTTGCTCGTGGACGACGAAGTCGAGCTCGTGGTGCAGGTAAACGGGAAGGTGCGCGGCAAGCTGCGCGTGGCCGTGGATGTGACGCAGGAAGACGCGATGGCCGCCGCGATGGCCGATGCGGGCGTCGCTCGATTCGTGGTCGGCGAGATCAAGAAGGTGATCTTCGTGCCCAAGCGACTGCTCAACATCGTGGTGTGATCCACGATCACGGGTGGACCGGCGCGATGGGCGGCCGGTTCACACGGAGCTGCGGCGAGTATTCAGGTGGCAGATCGTTTACCATTCGCTTCACACCATCCATCAGCCGCGGCATTCCGCAGTTGATCACCAACCCGAGCGGCAGCTCGGCCAGTCGCAAGTATGTCAGCAGTTGCTTCGCGTGTTCTGGTGAATTTGCTTCTTGTGCCTTCACTTCGATGATCAGCCGATTGTCGACGATCAGGTCCGCGCGAAACGCATTGTCATAGCGATCTCCCTCGAAGTCGAAGGAGATCGCTTTTTGTCGTTCCACCGTGAACCCATCACGCACCAGCGTGCGGAAGAGAAATGTTTCGTAGGCGTTCTCGAGCATGCCTGAACGAAACTTCTTGTGAATTCTGAGCGCCGCATTGATGCATGCACCCGTCAGGTCGTCAGGATGGATTTGCATTTGCCGTGCTCGCTTCGGCGAGTGAAGTGACTGGGCCGCGCCAGCTGGTTCGCGCGAAGGCCGCGAAGGGCCGCGAAGGCACGCGAAGAAAAGCAAGAGAAAAACTGAAGCTGTTGCCGTTCTTCGCGACCCTTCGCGATCTTCGCGCGAACCAACGGACTGTCCGCCGCCACGAAGCTATCCGCACGCCCACGAACCACTGTCATCCAGGCACGGCGAGCAGAGCCCTCCGAACGCACCCCGGTAGGCCGGGGCACTCCGGGGTGGCGTAGGTTTACGCCCTAGCACGACAACCCCGTCGCAACGAATGGGCATCGGGTAGCGTTAACTTGATGAATAGCCCCCGTGACGTTTGCCGGCTTTCGAGTCGTATGCTGAGCGTCTTTTCTGACCCGCCGTTCGCCCCTGCGAATGCCAGATAATGTGATACCGCAGCGCTTCGCGCGCCGGTTCGCCACCGATCCCTCGCGCCGACTGTTTGCGCTCTCGTCGGTGGCCCTCCTTGCCCTCGCTGCCTGCAAAGAGCCGCAACGTCCGCCGCGCCCCGCGCCCGTCGTGTCCACGATGACGGCGACGAAGGGACCCCTGCCGTTCATCGTCTCCGCGAATGGGCAAATCGAGCCCAATCGGACCGTCGCCGTGCAGTCCCTCGTATCCGGCATGCTCACTCGGGTGGCGATCGCCGAAGGCGATGAAGTGGCCCAAGGCCAGGTGCTCTTCCAGATCGATTCCCGACCGTTCCGCGCCGAACTCGATCGGCTGCAGAGCACCCTGGCGCGCGATCAGGCCACCCTCGTCCGTGCCCGTGGCGACTCGGTGCGCTTCGCGGGGCTGGCCAAGGACGGCTACGTCACCCGCCAGCAGCTCGAACAAACCTTTGCGGAGGCGTCGGCCCTCGCCGCCACCGTGGCGGCGGGGAAAGCCTCGCTGGAGCGGGCACGTCTCGACCTCGAGAACACCACCATTAAAGCGCCGATCTCCGGACGTACCGGCCAGATCATGCTTCGCGTGGGCAGCCTCGTGCGGGCGCAGGCCGACCCGGCGTTGCTCACCATCAACGAACTGCAGCCGGTGCTGGTGCGCTTCACGGTGCCCGAGCAGGCCTTCGAGGAAATGCGCCGCCGCTCGGGCCTCGATCAGGCGCTCCCGGTGAACATCGTTCCCAACGTGGGCGACAGTAGCCAGAAGATCACCGGCACGCTGACCTTCATCGACAACGCGGTTGATCGCGCCACCGGGACCGTGCTGCTCAAAGCGCGGGTGCCGAACGCCGATCGTTCCCTCTGGCCCGGCCAGTTCGTGTCGGTGGGTCTTGAACTCTCCGTCGATCAGGACGCCATCACCGTGCCGTCGGAAGCGGTCGTCACGACCACGAACGGCGCCTTCGTGTACGTGGTTGAAGACGGCAAGGCCAAGCGCGTGGTGGTGAAGGTGGGCCGCCCCGCCGGCACGCTCGTGAAGCTCGACAGCGGCCTGGTTGGCGGCGAGCAGGTCATCATCGAAGGACAGAATCGCCTGCAGGACGGCGCCAAGGTCGAGTTGCGGGGTTCGCTCTCGAAGGGCGGCCCGAGCGGCGCGGGCAGGAAGCGAGGAGCCACCCCGTGAATCTGAGCGCGATCTGGATCAAACGGCCGGTCATGACCACGCTGGTCATGCTGGCCATCCTGACGTTCGGCATCGTCGCCTACCGGGCGCTGCCGGTCAGCGATCTGCCCACCATCGATTATCCCACGATCACCGTGTCGGCCGGTCTGCCGGGTGCGAGCCCTGAGGTCATGGCGACGTCGGTGGCGACACCGCTCGAGCAGGCCTTCTCCACGGTGTCGGGCATCGAAAGCATCACGTCGTCCAGTTCGCAGGGCAGTGTCAACGTCACGCTGCTCTTCGCCCTCGACCGCGATATCGATAAAGCGGCGGCCGACGTGCAGTCGGCCATCTCCAAGACGCTGCGTCAGCTGCCGCAGGGCATCAATCCGCCGTCGTACAACAAGGCGAACGCGGCTGACTCGCCGATCATGATGTTCTCGATCAACTCCGACGTCCTCAGTCGGCAGGAGTTGAGCGAGTACGCCGAAACCTTCCTTGCCCAGCGCGTGTCCACCGTGACCGGGGTGGCGCAGGTGCAGGTGTACGGCTCGTCCAAATACGCCGTGCGCGTACAGCTCGATCCCGGCGCTATGGCGGCGCGCGGTATCGGCATCGACGAAGTGCAGGCCGCCATCAACCAGGGAAACTCGAATTCCCCGGCCGGCGTCCTGATGGGGCCTAACCAGTCGTTCACGCTGCAGGCCTCCGGACAGCTCCGGAACGCCACGGAGTTCCGCAATCTCGTGGTCGCGATGCGCAACGGCGCGCCGATTCGTCTCGGCGAACTCGGGAACGTGATCGACGGCCTGCAGAACATGCGCGGCATGAGCGAGATCAACGGACGCGCCAACACCGCCCTCTCGATCATCCGTCAGCCCGGCGTGAATACGGTTGAAGTGGCCAATGGCGTTAACGCCGTGCTCAAGCAGCTCGAGCCGCAGCTACCGCCCAGCGTCAGCATCGTGCCGATTTACGACCGGTCGGTCGCGATCGAACAAAGTGTCGACGATGTGAAGTTCACGCTCATTCTCACGGTCGGTCTGGTCGTGATGGTGATCTTCCTGTTCCTCCGGAATCTGCGCGCCACGATCATCCCCTCGCTGGCCCTGCCGTTCTCGCTGATCGGTACCTGCACGGTCATGTGGATGCTCGGCTACAGCCTCGATAACCTGTCGCTGATGGCCCTCACGCTCGCGGTCGGTTTTGTCGTAGACGACGCCATCGTGATGCTCGAAAACATTGTGCGCCACCTGGAGATGGGAAAGAAGCCCATGCAGGCGGCGCTCGACGGCTCGAAAGAAATCAGCTTCACGATTCTCTCGATGACGCTGTCGCTGGTGGCCGTCTTTATTCCGCTGCTGTTCATGCCCGGTCTCGTGGGGCGCTTGTTCCGCGAGTTCGCCGTCACGATCGGTGTGGCCATTTTGGTGTCCGGCTTCGTGTCGCTCACGCTCACGCCGATGCTGGCCGCGCGCTTCCTGCGTGAAGGCGAAGGGCATGCGCCGAGTGACGGCAAGTGGCGCTCGGTCGAGCGCCTGTATCAAGCCACGGAAGGGGCGTACGTACGCTCGTTGGGCTGGGTGATGAATCACCGTGGCCTCGCGATGATCTTCGGCGCCTTCACACTGGCCGCGACCGTTGGCTTGTTCATGTACATCCCGAAGGGCTTCCTGCCGTCCGAGGACACTGGCCGCTTGTCCGGCTCGATCGAAGGACCGGAAGGTATCGGCTTCGAAGCGCTGCAGGTGAAAATCCGCGAAGTGGCATCGATTATCGAAAAGAGCCCGAACGTGAAGTACACGATGGCCTCGATCGGTGGCGGCCCCGGCGGCGGTGGCTCGAACAGCGGTCGCTTGCAGCTTACGCTCAGCGACGATCCGAACCGTCCGCATGTCGATCAAATCATGCGCGAGCTCTCGCGCGCCACGTCCAAGGTGCCGGGCGTGCAGGTGTTCTTCCGCAATCCGCCGCCAATCAACATCGGTGGTCGCCGCGGAAACAGCGCGTATCAGGTCTCGCTGCAGGGCCCGGACATCGCCGAACTGTACACCGCCGCGCGTGCGCTGGAAGCGCGCATGAAAGACCTGCCGGAGCTCGAGAACATCTCGAGTGATCTGCAGGTCGGCAATCCGCAGGTCGGCATCCAGATCGACCGTGAACGCGCGTCGGCGCTGGGGCTGAGTGCGTCGCAGATCGAGAACGCGCTGTACAACGCGTACGGCTCCCGTCAGGTCTCTACGATCTACACGCAGACTAATCAGTATCAGGTCATTCTCGAGCTCAAGGAAGCGTTCCAGAAGGATCCGGCCTCACTGAGTCAGCTGTACGTGCGCTCGAATACCGGCAACCTGGTGCAGCTGGGCTCGGTGGCCACCTTCACCAAGGGTGTCGGTCCGCAAAGCATTCAACACAACGGACAGTTGCCGGCGGTGTCGATCAGCTTCGCCACGCGTCCCAACGTCGCGCTCGGCACGGCAGTCGATGCCGTGCAGCGCGAAGCACGGGCCGTCTTGCCGGCCGACGTCACGTCGCAATTGTCGGGCGACACGCAAGCCTTTGCGCAGGCGCAGAGTGGCCTCTTGGTGCTGTTGTTCGTCGCGATCTTCGTGATCTACGTGGTGCTTGGCATTCTGTACGAAAGCTTCATTCACCCCATCACGATTCTCTCCGGATTGCCGTTCGCGGCGCTGGGCGCGTTGCTGACGCTGTGGCTCTTCGGCAAGGATCTCGGCGTGTACTCGTATGTCGGCATCATCATGCTGATCGGACTCGTGAAAAAGAACGCGATCATGATGATCGACTTCGCGATCGATGCTGAGCAGGTGCGCCAGATGTCGGCTCGTGACGCCATCTTGGAGGCGGCGCGCGTGCGCTTCCGTCCGATCACGATGACGACGCTCGCCGCGCTCATGGGCACACTGCCCATCGCGATCGGATTCGGGGGCGGTGCCGAGTCGCGGCAGCCGCTGGGTCTCGCGGTAGTCGGCGGCCTCGCGTTCTCGCAGCTGATCACGCTGTACGTCACGCCGGTCGTGTACACGCTGCTCGATCAGTTCCAGTCGCACAAACGTGCCGCCTCGTCTGTGACGGCACGCAGCAGCGGCAGCATGGAGCCGCTGCCCGTCGGCGGCCACTAACCCTGGCCATTGACCCGTCCCGCTCGACGTGCATGCCCACGTCGAGCGTCGTGCGTCGGGCTCGGCCATCAGAACTCGATCTGCGTCCCTAATTCCACCACACGGTTGGGTGGAATGCAGAAGAACTCCGTGGCGGAGCGCGCATTCCTCGCCATGATCGCGAAGATGACTTTGCGCCACTTGGACAGCGTGACGGTGTCGCCTGGCCTTCCCGGTACGGGGATGAGCCGCTCCCGGCCAAGGAAATAGCTCGTCTCCATCGGCTTGCACCGGATGCCCATCTGGTCGACCACTTCCAGCACCTTCGGGACGTTCGGCGTCTGCATGAACCCGTACGACACCACGACGCGCCAGAAGCCACGCCCAAGCGGTATCACCCGAACGCGCTCGGCCGCACTCGTTTCGGGCACATCGGCCGTTTTCACCGACACCAGCAGCACACGCTCGTGCAACACCTTGTTGTGCTTCAGGTGGTGCAGCAACACCGGCGGTACACCATCGTTGCTGCCGGTCATGAACACCGCCGTTCCCGGCACGCGGTGCACGCTCGACCGCTCGACACCGTCGAGAAACAGTCCGAGCGGCATCGTCCCTTCGGCCAGGCGCGCATTAAGCAACGCGCGGCCGCGCTTCCATGTGAGCATGAGCAAGAACAAGACGACGCCCAATGCCATCGGCACCCAGCCGCCGTGCATGAGCTTCACCACGTTGGCGCTAAAGAAGAACACATCGACGATTAGGAACACCGACGACAGCGCCGCCGCCTGCCACCACGTCCAGCGGAAGCGGATACGGGCCACGATGTAAAACAGAATGCTCGTGATCAGCATCGTGCCGGTAACGGCGATGCCGTAGGCCGCGCCGAGCGCCGAGGTATTCTTGAATAGCACGACGATGATGAGACAGCCCACCGCGATGAAGTAATTCACCTCGGGGATATAGATCTGTCCTTCCTCCACCGTGCTCGTATGCTTGATCTCGAGACGCGGGATGAAACCGAGGGCGATGCCCTGACGGGTGACCGAGTAGGCGCCCGAGATCATGGCCTGCGAGGCGACGATCGCCGCCATCGTAGCCAGCACGATGAGGGGCAGGATCATCGCCTTGGGCGCGAGCAGGAAGAACGGATTCTCGACGGCCGCTGGATTCCGAACCAGCAGTGCTCCCTGGCCGAAGTAGTTCAGCAGGAGCGCCGGGAACACCAATAACAGCCATGCCGCACGAATGGGACGGATGCCGAAATGTCCCATGTCGGCATACAGGGCTTCGCCGCCGGTGATCACGAGCACCACGGAGCCGAGCACGAAGAACGCCAGCGATCCATGTAGCTGGACGAAATGCACGGCGTACATGGGGTTCACCGCGCCTAGAATCCACGGCGACTGCATGAGTTCGCGCACACCGAGGGCGGCGATCGTGATGAACCACACGAACATGATCGGACCGAAGGCTTTGCCCATCAGATCCGTGCCGAAGCGCTGCACGGCGAACAGCGACGTCAGGATCACCAGCGTGATCGGCACGATGTACTGCGCCACACTCGGCACGGCGATCTCGAGGCCTTCCATCGCCCCCAGCACACTCATGGCCGGCGTGATGATGCCGTCGCCGTACAGCAGGGCGGTCCCGAACAGGGCGAGCGCGACGAAGATGCCACCTCGCTTGAATCCCTGCGGTGTGCCACGCGGGAAAATCAACGCGAGCATCGCGAACTGACCACCCTCGCCGCGATTGTCGGCACGGAGCACGAAGCTCACGTACTTCACGGTGATCACGAGCGTCAGCGCCCACACGATCAGCGACAGAATGCCGAACACATTCTCGCGCGTGGGCTGCAGTCCGTAGATTGGACTGAAACACTCCTTGATGGAGTAGAGCGGGCTTGTTCCGATGTCGCCATACACCACGCCAAGCGCGGTGAGGGTCAGGATGGCGAGTCGCTTGCCGGTAGGGTTCTCATGATGCCCGTCCTTTCGCAGCGGCGATTGGGCCGGAAACATGCCCGTGGTCGAGCGCATTTCGGCGCCGTGCGGTGCCTCGCCGGCGTTGTTCGCGGCTGATAGAGTGACGGACGAGCCCGTCGGATGCCGGATGGCGTCTGACGAGGGCGGCTGGCCGCTGCTATCGGCCGCGCTGCTATCGGAGGTGGCCTCGGTAGGGTCTACCGAGGCCTGAGGAGTCTGGTCGTTTGGCATGGTTTGGAGCGAATCCCAAATGTACCACGGTGCAGGGCAGAATTAGACAAGGGGAGGCAAGTACGCCTCAGAGTTCACGCCCCACGAGTGATGAGAGCTGCGCCCGGGCGATGCGCCCGTCCAGACGGGCCTGAATCAAGGCCTGACGCGCCTGGTTGAGCTGCGTCTGTGACGTGAGGAGGTCGAGCAGGGTGGACGCGCCGAGCGCGTAGCGCTGCTGCTGCACGCGCAGGTCTTCTTCGGACGCCGCGATGGCCGCCAGCTGCACCTGTACGCGCGCCTGCGCGTTCTGCAGCGAGCGCACGAACGACGTCAGATTTTGGCGGGCGGCCAATTGTACGTCACGCAGCTGCGCTTCCGCGTTCGTGAGCGTGACGTCGGCCTGCACCGTCTGCGTTTCGCGCGAGAACCCGTTGTACAGCTGGTAGGCGATGTTGAAGTTCATCGTCTGCCGGCTGGCATTGTTGCCACCGACCAGCAACAGGTTCCGACCGACAAAGCCTCCGGCATTCTGACTGAAGGCGTAGTTGTACCCCATCGTGAGCGTGGGCAGATACGTCGACTTCTGCGACCGTTTGGCGGCACGGGCCACCGCCGCATTGGAGATGGCCAGTCGCACCGCGGGGCCGTCGTTGGCGAGCATCGCCAACTCCACGTCGGTGGGCAGCGTGAGCGGCGTATCGAGCGTATCATCGGGCGATGCCGTGATCGGCGTGGTGGACCCGGCCACGCGGGTGAGCGAGGCGGTGGCGACGCGCAGATCGTTCTCGGCCGTCAGCACCGCGAGCCGGGCATTGCCCACCAGAATCGTTGATCGTAGCGTATCCGACTTGGTCGCCACACCAGCGGCGAGCCGCGCCGTGGAGGCCTTGAGCTGCTGCTCCGCCTGCTCCAACTGCGCTTTCGCGGCGGCCGCAGATTCGCGAGCGGCGAGCGCGGCATAGAACTGCTGCTTCACCTGCAGCGACGCATCGAATCGCGCCGACACGGCCGCCACATCCGCCACATCGGCCGTGGCGCGGATGCGCGTGATTTCGGACCACCGCCGTCCGCCATCGAATAGTTCGAGGTTCAGGGCAAGGCCGTTGGTGTAGCTCCACGGATTCCCCGACAACGACGTCAGCTGACCGTTGAAGTTGTTGATCGTGGTACCCTGCGTCCGCCCCGTTCCCGCCGAAAGGTTGACGTTTGGCACGTACGAGCCGATGGCCTGTCGCCGCGCCGCCGAGGCCGTGCGGTCGAGACCACGCGCCGACACGGCCGCCGGGGAGTTCGCGGCCGCGAGTTCGATCGCCTCGCGCAAGCTGACCGGACGCGCGCCATCGTCGCCCGTCAGTCCCTGAGCGCCAAGCGGGGCGGCCATCAAGACCGCCCCGAAGATCACCGCGCCGCCGACGGCCTGTGCCACACGATTGCGGCAACTCACTTGGTCTCACCTCGCGCACGCGACGCGCTGTCGGCCGTTCGCTGGTTCCGCTCGAGCAAGGCGCGGAAGGCCGCCTTCTGCCCCTCATTGAGCGTGTTCATCATGAGCACGCGGGCACTGTCGCGCACGGCATCGAGCGTAGGCCGGACGCTCTTCATGATTTCACGCGACTGCGTGCGACGCCAATCCCATACCGAGTCGATGACCACCCGCTGCTCGGGCGTGGCCTTGAGTTCACGGGCGAGTTCATCGACCAGGGCGGACTCGCTGAAGACGTCCGGGCGCGGCGGCGACGCGACACGGTCGGCGGCAAAACCGACGGCACCCCCGGTGAGAAACGCACCGAGAGTAAACATCATAGCGAGCGATTTGGGGCGGGAGGAAAACACGAATCGCTCGAGGTTAGTAGTCGAGAGGATGCAGGTATCGCTCCGGAGCATCCTCCGGCAGGCGCACCCGCACCCGCGACGTGAGCGTGGCGTCGTCGAGGGGAAGCGGCAACGCCGATTCCACCGCCGCCCGCTGTGCCATCGCGCGCGCGTTGGCGTCGAGCTCGGCTTTGCGCACGAAGGTGGCACCGGCCACCACCAGCGCGATCGTGGCCGCGATCAGCCCCGCGTTGCGGATGTCGGCCGTTCGGAATTCACCGAAGCCGCTCCACCACGCCGGACGCAGATCGCTGATGCGCCCGAGGCCGCGCGTCACGCTCAGCATCACCCGCGCTTCCACGCTGCTCCAGTACGTCTCGTCCTGCGGCGCGGCATAGTGGCTGCGCAGTAGGTCGGTCACTCGAGGGTCCGCATCCGGGCCGTGCCCGTTGTCGTTCCGCGTGACGGTCATTTCTCACTCCGAAGATTGCTCAGTTGTCGCCGCAAGTGCGCGCGAGCATGGTGCAAGTCCGATCGCGCCGTTCCTTCGGGAATTCCGAGGAGGGCGCCGATCTCCGCGTGCTTATATCCCTCGACGTCGTGCAACACGATGACTGCGCGCTGTCGTTCGCCGAGCGTATTCAGTGCGCGCGCCAAGCGCGCACGTAACTCACCCGCTTCTGCTGGATCCCGATGCGGAGACGACAAGGTCTCCGGCAACTCGTCCGCGTCGCGTACTTTGCGCCGACGGGCGATATCCAACGCCGCATTGGCCACGATGCGATGCAGCCACGCGCCGAACGCCTGCTCCGGGCGAAAACGTTCGAGGGCGCGAAACGCGTGCAGAAATCCTTCCTGCACCGCGTCCTCGGCATCATCGTGCGACAATACAATGGAACGGGCGACGGCATAGGCACGGCGCTGATGACGATGCACCAGTCCGGCAAATGCCGTGTGATCCCCTGCCTGTGCCGAGAGCACCAACTCCCACTCTTCGAGCGCCTCGGCCGACACCGGTCGGTCAGTCCCCATGACGGGGGAGGCAGCGGGAAAGGAGAGGGCGATGGATGTCATCGGTAGTGTGGGGGTCTCCCGAGTTACGCATCGCCAACGGGGGGCGTTGAGGAGGGGGGTGCCAATCCCGCAAGCCCCAGATTGGCCGCGTCGGCCTGCATGGCGTGCAGCACAATGCCGATATGCTCGTCGAGCGGGACCTCCAGGGCTGCCGCCCCCTGGATGATGTCGTCCCGGTTCACGCCGCGGGCAAAGGCTTTGTCCTTCATCTTCTTTCGTATCCCGGGCACGTCCACATCGGCCACGGCTCTCGAAGGCTTTACCAGCGCGCTCGCGGTGATCAATCCCGTGAGCTCGTCGACGGCGAACAAGGCCTTGGCCAGCGGCGTGACCCGGGACACCCCGGTGTACTCCGCATGCCCCAGGACCGCCTCGCACAGCGCCTCAGGCCAGCCCGCCGCCCGCAGCACCCGCACGCCCTCGGCCGGATGTTCGACGTCCGCACCCTGGCTGGCGTTCGGAAATCGCTCGTAGTCGAAGTCGTGGATGAGTCCGGTCAGACCCCACAGCTCGACGTCTTCCCCCAAGCGGGTGGCATAGGCTCGCATCGCGCATTCCACCGACAGCATGTGCTTGCGGAGGGATTCGGAGGCTGTCCACTCATGGACGAGCGATAGGGCAGATGGGCGGGAGGGGAGGGGCATCGCCTCAAGTCTAACGGGGCGGGCGTTCCGACGGGGGGTGATTGCCGTGGCAGCGCTGCCACCAGCAGAACTCCTGAAATCCGTGGTATGCCGTCGTGCTTACGGCAGCTGCTGGACTTCGCCCATTGCGCGGGCCAGCGCGACGCGGGAGCCCTGATAGCTGGCCAGCGCATCGTTGCGCAGCGTACGTGCCTGATTGAGCGACAGCAGGGCGGTGATCACGTCGCCGTTGCCGGCGACACCGGCGCGGAAGCGCTCCTGCGCCTGACTCACTTCCTGTTCGGCCAGCCGGAGGCGTTCGCGCACGGCCTCGACCTGTTCTAGCGCGGCGCTCAAGTCGAGCAGCGCGGCGCGCACTTCGAGCGCGCTCTGCGCACGCAGGTCACGCAGCTTGGCGTCGGTTTCGCGTGACGCCGCCATCTGTTCCTGCACGCGGCCTTCGCGACGGAAACCGTCGAACAGACCGACCGACAGTTGCACGCCCCATGAGTAGGTGGGCAGCAGCCGATTCCAGTTCTTGCCGATCACCCCCTGGTCGACCACCAGTCCGAGTTGCGGCGTGCGTTCCCACTTGATCGCTTTCGTGGCGGCCTGCTGCGCCGTTTCCTGCGCCAGCAACGCTTTCACATCGGCCCGCGATTCAGTGACCCGCGCGAGCGCGCTGGCGGCATCGGGTGTGACATCCCCCACGGGCATGCCGGCCAGGGAATCGCTCAGCACGAGTGGCGCGTCGAGCGGCAGTCCCACGGCGCGCTTGAGTTCGAGCAGCCCGCGATCGCGCTCATTGCGCGCGCCGATGATCTGCGCGCGCACATTCGCCAGCTGCGACTCAGCGCGGGTGACGTCGAGCGCGATCCCGGTGCCCGCCTGGAGCTGATCGCGCGCGATGCGCAGCAGATCCGCCGCCAACGCGGAATCGGCGCGGCGCGACGCCAGCTGTGCGTCGGCACGCGCGGCGCGCACATACACGGCGGCGGCGGTTGCCGCGGCCAGATCCGCCTGTGCCTGCACATCAGCGCTGGCCGCCAGCACCGACGACTGTGCGGCACGCCACCGGGCCACGTTGCCAAGGTCGAGCAACGGCTGCTGTAATCGATAGCGCATGTCGACGATCGGCACCGGTCCGATGATCTCACCGTCGGGGCGCAGCAACGGCTTGCCCGTGACCGGATTGCTGAACGAGAAGCCGAACGTCGCCGAGTTGATGTTGCGCTCGGCTTGCGCAATGCCCGCTGCGAGATCGGGGAAGAGCGCGCCGCGGCGCTGCGTTACGCGGGCTTCCGCCTGTGCGACGCGCTGACGCGCCACGTCCACGCCACCACTCTGTTTCGCGGCCAGGCGCGCGGCGTCGCCGAGGGAGAGGGTGGTTTGGGCCGGGAGGGCGCGGCCCGCCGTCGAGATCACGGCGACAAGGAGGAGCAGGCGTGGTGTCATGGCCGTAGGGCGTAGAGATAAAATTCGAGCATGTCGTCGAGCACTTGCTCGTCGCTGCCGAGTGTCTTGAAGAACTCACGTCGCGCACACCACGTGCTATGCGACATCCAAATGGAGGAGAACATGCGGGCCGCGATCTGCGGGTCGACCTCGCGGAATTCACCGCGCTCGACCCCGCGGGCGATGATGCCTGACACCAGGCGACGTCCACGGGCGATGACTTCGTCGGCGTAGAACTGCATGAGGTCGGGGAACTGCCCGAGCTCGAGGGCGACCAAGCGCTGGAGGGCCTGCACGCGCTCGGTGCGCAGGAACGTCCACCAGCCCTGTCCGAGCCGGCGCAGTTGCGCCTCGGCGGTCTCCGATGCGAGTCCGGCCAGTGAGGCTTCCTCCTCCACCAGCGCGGAGACGATCGTCGCGTGCACCATCTCCCGAAACAGCGCTTCCTTGTTCGGGAAGTAGAGGTAGATGGTGCCCTTGGCCACCTGCGCCCGTTTGGCGATGTCGTCCAGGCGAGCGCCGGCCAGCCCGCGTTCGCCGAATTCATGGAACGCGGCGTCGAGGATCTGGGTGGGGCGGGCCTCGGGGGCTCGCCGGCGCGGGGTGTCGAGCAGGGTCACAGCGAATAGTTAATGACTGACCAGTCAGTTAATAAGGGGGT
>NSHR01000020.1 GCA_002737115.1 Gemmatimonadota bacterium
CTCGGGCCGACAACGCCAGACGTTCTCGAACAGCAGCTCGAGCAGCGCCACTGAAGTCATGGAGCTGCGGCTGACGATCACCTTGTGTCCGCCGAGTTCCGAAGGTGGCCGTTTGCTGAACAGCATGACACTGCGCACCGGGCCGTCGCTCGTGATTCCGAGCTCGGGAAGCAACAAGTATCGCTTCGCATCGCGTGCATACTCGACGGCAGACACCACGCTCACATCGAGCGCGCCATCGGCCATCAAGCGATTGAGCGCCGTCGGAATGCCCGTGATCAGCCTGCCGTCGAGCGGCACGATGCCGCGATCGATCGCGCCGTAGACGGGGAAACAGTTGATATATGGGATACGGCCGACACGCAGCATGTTGCTTACCCCACCACGCCAGAGAGCGGCACGGTCGAATCGTCGATCACGCCCGTCTCGTCGGGGGCGAACTCGCGCAGGACGTGGTAGAACGAATCGCGTTCCGCCGGCACTTTCCCGGCGCCGCGAATCAGGCCGAGGAGCTGCGGCAGCGTCATGCCCTGCGGGGTGTGAGCGCCGACGGCGTGATAGATCTTCTCGCGGACGACCGTGCCTTCGATGTCGTTCACGCCGAAATGCAGCGAGATCTGCGACACCGGGGTAGACACCATGATCCAGTGCGACTTGATGTGCTCGAAGTTATCGAGAAACAGTCGGCCAACGGCCAGATTCCGCAGATCATCGAAGCCGGTCGTCGCGGTTCCTTCGCGCCCGAGCGTCTTGCCGAGTTCGTTGTCGTCGGGGTGATACGCGAGTGGGATGTACGCGAGGAAGCCGCCGGTCTCATCCTGTAGTTCACGCAGCATGTTGAGGTGCTGCATGCGATCCTCGAGCGACTCGACGTGTCCGTACAGCATCGTACAGTTGGACCGAATGCCGAGTTGGTGCGCGGTACGATGCACCTCGATGTACTCGGCTCCCCCGAGTTTCTTGTCCGCGATGACGTCGCGAACCGCAGCGCTGAACGTCTCCGCACCACCACCGGGTAGCGTGTCGAGACCGGCCTCACGAAGCGCAATCAGCACATCTTTTCGGCTCATCTTTTCGATCCGTGCGATGTGCGCAATCTCGACGGCCGTGAGTGCCTTGATGTGCACCTGCGGGTGCCGCGCCTTGAGCGCGCGAAACATCGTCTGGTAGTACTCGAGGCCAGCCTCCATGTCGAGCCCGCCGACGATGTGGAACTCGCGCGTGATCGATCCATCGGCGCGGTCCGATTCAGCGAGCACCTGCTCGAGGCTGTAGCGATAGGCACCGTCTTCTTTCGGTAACCGCGCATACCCGCAAAACACGCACGTCTTGCGCAACACGCAGACGTTGGTCGGGTTGATGTGCTGATTCGAGGCAAACGTGACCCGATCGCCGTGACGGGCGCGGTTGGCCGCGTCAGCCATGGCTCCCACACCGAGAAGATCCGGTGAGCGGAAGAGGGTGACACCATCGGCGATGGACAGCCGTTCACCGCCGCGCAGCTTCTCCCCGATGGGGAGCAGCGCGGGATCACGGAGTCGATCGAGATCGAACGGAATAGTGACAGGCATCAGGGCGTACTCGGGCAAGTGCGCGAACCATTCGCGCAGACCTTCACCTCGATGAACGCCCCGACGGGCCTAGTCGTGCCACCGTCGGAGTGCGATCGAGACATTATGACCACCAAAACCAGAGCTGTTCGAGATCGCGACATTCACCGCACGCGCCCGTGGCGCATTTGGCGTGTAGTCGAGCACGCACTCTGGATCGGGAGTCGAGTAATTGATGGTGGGCGGAACCATGTTGTCGCGCATCGCCAAGGCACAGGCGATGAACTCGACTGAGCCCGCGGCGCCGAGCATGTGCCCGGTGGCGGACTTGGTCGAGCTGATGCTCAGCACGTGCGCGTGGTCGCCGAACACCGCCTGAATCCCTTTAGACTCGTTCGGATCGTTCAGCGGCGTAGACGTGCCGTGGGCGTTGATATAATCGACATCAGCGGGCGCGAGACCCGCGTCATTCAGCGCGCCTCGCATCGCTCGCTGGAGCCCTTCGTGCGCCTCCGGCTGCCCGGTGAGGTGATAGGCATCACCCGTGGCGCGGTAGCCCACGATCTCGCCATAGATCCGGGCGCCACGGCGACGGGCATGCTCGAGCTCCTCGAGCACCACCACGCCGGCCCCTTCACCCATGACGAACCCATCTCGATCCTTGTCGAACGGACGCGACGCCGTCGCCGGCGAATCGTTGCGCGTGGACAGGGCGCCCATGTTGGCGAACCCGCCGATCGCCATCGGCGTGACGGCTGCCTCGGATCCACCGGCAAACATCACATCCGCATCGCCGTACTGGATGATGCGGAACGCATCCCCGATCGCGTGTGCGCTGGACGCGCAGGCGGAGACGGTGGCATAGTTCGGCCCCTTCGCCTGGAGCCGCATCGACACGATGCCCGCGGCGATGTCACCGATGAACATCGGGATGAAGAACGGCGAGATCTTACTCGGTCCCAGCGTCCGATACACATCGTGCTGGTCTTCGAAGCTTCGGATCCCGCCGATGCCACTGCCGATAATGACCCCCATCGTTTCCGGGGCGATCGCCCCGGGAACGATGCCGGCGTCGGCCGCGGCCTGCACGGATGCCGCGACGGCATAGTGCGCGTACACATCGGCGCGCTTGGCTTCCTTGCGATCCATGTACGAGAGCGGGTCGAACTGCTTCACCTCGCACGCGAATCGCACGGAATACTTGGACGCATCGAACTTTGTAATGTCAGCGCCCCCGGAGACTCCCGAGAGCAATGACTGCCAGGTCGTCGCCACGTCGTTGCCGACAGGCGTAACGGCACCAAGACCCGTAACGACGACCCGCCGTCGCATTAGCCCGCGACCTTCGCCTCAAGGTAGGACACCGCATCGCCGACCGTGCGGAGCTTCTCGGCATCCTCATCGGGGATGTCGATGTTGAATTCCTTCTCGAACTCCATGACTAGTTCGACAATGTCGAGCGAGTCCGCGCCGAGGTCTTCGATGAAGCTCGCCTCGGGTGTGAGCTTCTCGCGCTCCACTCCGAGCTCCTTTTCGATGATATCCTTGATCTTTGACGCGTGATCCGACATAGGAACGATCCTCTTGGTTATTGAAGTAGTTGAGACTGTGGAATTTACCCATGCAAGGGCGCCGCTGGGAGGGCTTGACGGCAAGAACCCAAAAGTCCGCCCCCGTCCGCCGGCGTCCCTACATGACCATACCGCCGTCCACCACAAACACCTGACCGGTCACATAACTGGTCAGGTCTGAAGCAAGCACGGCCACCATGCTCGCAACGTCCTCGGCGCTGCCAAGGCGCTCGAGCGGAATTCCCGCACTGAGCGCACTGCGGGCTTCGGGTGTCATCGCCGCCGTCATGTCGGTATCGATGAAGCCGGGAGCCACGACGTTGGCGAGAATGTTGCGAGACGCGAGTTCCTTGGCGATCGACTTAGTGAAGCCGATCAACCCCGCCTTGCTCGCGGCGTAATTGGCCTGCCCCTTATTGCCTATGAGACCGACGACGCTCGCCACGTTGATGATGCGGCCATAGCGGCGCTTCATCATGCCCCGGGAGGCGGCACGGCAGGTCGCAAACGCCCCGCGCAAGTTCGCGTTGATCACCGCGTCCCAGTCGTCATCCTTCAGGCGGATCAGCAGGTTGTCCCGCGTCAGGCCTGCATTGTTGACCAAAATGTCGAGCTGACCGAAATCCTTCTCGACGGCGCCCACCAGCGCGACCGCCTGGGCCGTCTCGGAGACGTCGGCGGCGTAGCCCCGCGTTTCCGCGCCGGTTTGCTCGGCAATCTCTAGGGCGGCGGCGTCAGCGCGGGCCTGATCGCGCCCGGTTACGGCGACGCGCGCGCCAGCGGTGGCCAGCGTGCCGGCGATCGCGCGCCCGATGCCTCGGGTCGACCCGGTGACCAGCGCCACGCGACCCGTCAGGTCGATACGAAGTCCGCTCATGAGACAGTCGTGGGGTTCGAGTTCGCGAACGTTACACGGATTCGCCGGCGAGGACGAGCAGCTTCTCGACCTCGGCGACGGTTCCGCACGAGAGAGTCTTCACCGACGGCGCGAGACGACGCAACAGGCCGGTGAGCACCGCCCCACTGCCGATTTCGACGAACGTTGCCTCGGGGTACTGCTGGACCAGCAGACGGCTCAGGCGGGTCCACTGGACCGGCGCGGTGAGCTGTTGTACCAGCAATTCACAGGCGACGCTGGCCGCCGTGACCGCCGCCGCGTTGACGTTGGCCACGACCGGCACGCGCGGGTCACTCCACACTTCCGCCTGCAGGGCGTCTCGGAGTCCGGCGACGGCAGGCTCCATGAGCGGCGAGTGAAACGCACCGCTGACGGGCAATGGGAGGCAGCGCTTGGCGCCGGCCTCCTTGGCCAGTTCCATGGCGCGCTCGACGCCCGCCACCTCGCCGGAGATCACCACCTGCTCGTCGCTGTTGTAATTCGCTGGCACGACGAGGCCGCGCTCGACGCTGGCCCGCTGGCAAATATCGTCGATGGACGCCGTGAGCACACCCAGAATCGCCGCCATGGCGCCCGGCCGCGCCACACCCTGCTCGTACATGAGCGTGCCTCGACGGCGCACAATGCGTGCGGCCGCCGCCACGTCGATGGCCCCGGCCACGTGGTACGCCGAGAACTCACCCAGCGAATGGCCGGCCGCCGCGCGGACAAACGGACCGATCACGCTCCCCACGACGGCCCAGACGGCGGCGCTGTGCGCCAGCAAGGCGGGCTGCGCGTTCAGCGTCTGCGTGAGGTCGTCAGACGGCCCCTCGAACGCGAGCGTCGAGATGGACGCCCCAACGGCGTCGTCGACCGCGTGAAAGACGTCGCGAGCCGCCGGAAAGGCGTCAGCGAGATCCTTGCCCATACCCACCTTCTGCGACCCTTGCCCAGGCAGCAGCAGCACGTAATCCATGTCGTTCCGGAGGTCGAGGTCGGGGTGCCTGGCGCTCAGAAGCGAGCGACCAGCGATCCCCATGTAAAACCGGCGCCGAAGGCGACGAACATGACGGTCGTTCCTTCCTTTACCCGTCCCTGCTCGACCGCATCGCTGAGCGCGATGGGGATCGAGGCGGCGGAGGTGTTGCCGAACCGATCGACGTTGATGAAGACCTTATCCATCGAGATGCCCGCATGCTTTGCGGTGGCCTCGATGATCCGCACGTTGGCCTGATGTGGAATCAGCAAATCGACATCGGCGGCGGTGAGACGCGCGCTATCGAGCGCCCGATCGGTGGCTTCAGCCATAGACCGAACGGCATGCTTGAACACTTCGCGGCCGGCCATACGTACGCAATGCCGTTTCTGTTCGAAGACTTCTGGCGAAAACGGCTCAGCCGCGCCGCCGGCCGGACGCCAGAGTAGCTCGGCGAGCGCACCATCGGAGCGCATGAACGACGAGAGGATGCCCTTCGTACCGCCGCGTTCCTTGTTGCGGCGCAGCACGGTCGCCCCGGCGCCATCCGCGAACAGGATGCAGGTGTTCCGGTCGGTCCAATCGACGATGGTGCTGAGCATTTCGGCGCCAATCACGAGGACGGTATCGGCTGATCCACTCGCGATCAGCGACTCTCCCATAATCGCGGCGTAGAGCCAACCGGAGCAGGCCGCCGAGATGTCGAAGGCGGCAGCCCGGGTGCACCCGAGCGCCGTCTGGATCTCGACTGCCGTGGCCGGAAGCAGGTGGTCGGGCGTTGCGGTTCCGAGAATGATGACATCGATCTCGCCAGGCTGCACGCCAGCGCGCGCCATGGCCATGCGCGACGCCTCGGCCGAGAGCGACGTCAGCGTCTCGCCGTCTCGCGCGATATGCCGCTGCTTGATGCCGGTACGATCGATAATCCACTCATCGTTCGTCTCGAGCCCCATCGCCGCGATATCGGCGTTGGTCATGATGTTTTTCGGGACAGCATGACCCGTCCCGGCGATGTAGGCGATCGGTCGCTTCATGCGGCGCTCCCAGACGTGGTTGGCATGGATTCGGAGAGCCGCCGGCCGATTTCATCGGTCATGCCGGACTCATAGGCGCGTAACGCGACCAGGATCGCGTTTTCCATGGCGCGCGGCGAGCTCTTCCCGTGCGAGATGATGCTGACGCCGCGCACACCGAGGAGCGGGGCGCCGCCCTGCTCGTCCACATCGAGCTGGCTCAGCGTGCGGGTGATTTCTCGGGCATCGAGCCCGGCGACCTTGGCGACCATCCCGATGAGCATGGGCCCGATGCTCTCGTAGAACTTGAGCAGCACGTTGCCGGTGAAGCCATCACAGACCACGACATCGATCGCCCCGCGGTCGCAGCGCCCGTTGGGAATGTCGCGACCCTCGACGTTGCCGAGGAAGTTGAGTCCGGCCGAGAGGAGACGCTGATGGGCCTCTTTGACGGCCGCGTTGCCCTTCTCCGCTTCTTCCCCAACCGAGAGCAGACCAACGGCGGGGTTGTCCCGTCCGAGTAAGGCCCTGGCGTAGACGGTTCCGATCCGGGCGAACTGCACGAGTTCTTCGGGCGAGCAGTCCATGTTGGCACCCGAATCGAGCACCAAGATGGGGTCTCCCGCCGTGGGGAAGAGGGTGCCGATGGCCGGGCGCGTCAGGCCGGCGTGCAATTTGAGGTGCACGAGCGACGCCGCCATCTGGGCGCCGGTGTTGCCGACGGAGACGAAGCCGTGGGCGTGCCCGTCGGCGACGCGCTTGATGCCGACGACCATGGAACTGTTGGTCTTGCCTCGGAGCGCGACGGACGGCTTGTCGGTCATCGCGATGACCTCGGGCGCCTCGACGATCGAGATGCGATCACGGACACGCGCGAGCGAGGCGAATTCGTCGCGCAGCAGCGCGTCGAGCTCCGCCTCGATGACCGAGGTTTGCCCTACGAATTCAATGTGATGCTGCGGGGGCAGCGCTCCAAGCGCTTGGAGTGCGCCAGCGATGGGGGCCCTGGGGGCAAGGTCGCCCCCCATGGCATCCACGGCAATGCGCGCCAAACTTACGCTTCCTGCGCAGTTACCCGCTGCTCGCCTGCATAAAACCCGCACTCGTTGCAGACGCGGTGCGGACGCTTCATCGTGCCGCACTGCGGGCACGACTGAATGACGATGGCGGGCGCGACCTTATGGGTGTTGCGGGCGCGCTTCCGCCGCTTAGATGTGCGGCGCTTCGGTACGGCCATGGGACTCTGACCTGAACGTTCGAGACGAGAAGAACCGTTTAGGCGTCGGAGCCACGCAGATCGCGCAGTCCCGCCCAACGGGGATCAGTTGAGGGAGCACAGCTACATGCTCCCGTATTGCGATCGGCACCACAGGTCGCGCAGAAGCCCTGACAATCGTCCCGACAGAGCGCGAAGGCCGGAACGGCTAGCAGCCATTCCTCGCGCACGGCCGAACGGATATCGAGCTCTCGCTCCCCAGCGGGGATCGGAAACACGTCCTGTTCGTCTGCGTCGTCGAGACCCGACGCCGCGAACAGCATATGAACGTCTTCCGATACAGCAACCGTTACGTCGGACAGGCAACGCCTGCACTCCGCAACGGCCGCCCCTTCCAGCCGGCCGCTCAGATAAAAGCGACCGTGACCTGCAGCAGAAAGCCGGCCAGTGACCTGCACACCGGTGTCGACCGGGCGTGTGTCGTCTGCCTCCCACACCGGATCTGATGTGTCGAGCACTCCGTCCACACTCTCGGCACGGGCTTCCAGAACCCGGATGTCAAAGGACAGCATAGCCATGTAACGTAGAGCGGGAGCCCCTCAGACACAAGGGCTCCCGCTCCCTTTCTCGACTCCGGTCGGTGCCTCCAAGTAGCGCACCAACCGCAAGTTAGCCGATCCTGCCGCCTAGCTGGCGAGGACGTCCGTGCCGGCGAAGAAGAACGCCGCTTCAATCGCCGCGTTCTCGTCGGAATCGGACGCATGAATGGCGTTCCGGCCCTTCGACTCGGCATACAGCTTCCGCACGGTGCCTTCGGCCGCTTCGGCCGGATCGGTCGCGCCGATCACGGTGCGCAGCGTGGCCACGGCATCGTCGCGCTCGAGCACGAGCGGCATGCACGGTCCGCTGGTCATGAATTCCACCAGCTCGCCGAAGAAACCGCGTTCGCGATGAACGCCATAGAACTCACCCGCCTGGGCGGTCGTAAGGTGCATGACGCGCGCCGCCTTGATGGTGAAGCCCGACTTCTCGAGCAGCGCGATGATGAGGCCGGCCTTGCCATTGGCGAAGGCGTCCGGCTTGACGATGGTAAGAGTGCGACGACCAGCCATAAGTCAGGATCCGATCAATTTGCGAACGATGTCCCCGCGGGTGAGGAAGCCGACGAGTCGGTCATCTTTCACCACGGGTACCCGGTCGACGTCCTTGTTGAGCATCAGGGACGCCACCTCGGCGAGCGGCTGCTCGGGCGCCACACACAGGACCTGACGGGTCATGATGTCGCGCACCGTGCGCCGCGCCGCGGCTGGCGGCTGGGGTGCGTTCACACCCCCGGCGCGCGGAAGATAATGACTCAGGAGATCCCGCAAGAGCTCACGCTCACTCAACATGCCGATGACCCGGTTGGATTCGTCCACCACCGGGAGGCCGCCGAGGCCAGCCCGCAACATCTCGAGCACGGCGCTCCGAAGCGGGACGTCGGGGCCGACGCTCCTCGGACGCTCCGACATCAGCTCCCGGACGGTGAGTTGGGCCGGCAGCGCTTTTCCGGTGAACTGGGGCAACGCGAGGAGTTGGGCCGGGGTCTCCGCTGCCAGCGCCGCCGCGACGCTGGACGGGTTGGATAGCACCTGGACGAGCGCACTGACCACTTGGAGGTGACGCGCCATCTGCCGCGGCGGTGCGCACACCAGCACCACGAGGCGCGCCCGCTGCAGGTCGTCATCGTCGAGCACGCGCACGACGTCCTTCGGGGCGACCCCGATGGACACCACCAGGTCCCGCACGGCGTCGCTCCGATAGTGCAGCACGAAGGCCCGGTCGGCGAGCCCCACGATGTCTTCACTTCGCGCCTCTTCGATCCGCTCTCGCAGCAGGTCCGCATTGGAGAGCGCCCCGCTCTGATCCAGCGAGACGCACAGCGCTTCCGCCGCATCGGCGACTGTGCCCGCCGTCAGGGGCATGACGACGCGCGAGGCGACGAAGAGGTCGGCGAGGCGTTGTGGCGGGATCGGCATGCGTGGAATCTGCGCGCGCGGGCGGGCGCCACGCAGGGGTGGGGCGCAAAAAAGCGGGGCGAATCACGACCGTCGTGATCCGCCCCGCTCCCTGCCCCGCGTGAAAACGCGGGTACGCCACGCGCGATTACGTCAGACGCGCCTTGATCAGCTCGACGAAGTCGACCGGACGCTGGGCGACGCCCATCCCGGCTGCGAGGAACGACTCGATCTTCTCAGCCGCGGTGCCTTCCGAACCGGAGATGATCGCACCGGCGTGGCCCATACGGCGGCCCGGCGGAGCGGTCTGCCCGGCGATGAAGCCGACGACCGGCTTCTTCATGTGCGCCTTGATGAAGGCAGCGGCCTCTTGCTCGTCAGTTCCACCGATTTCACCCATCATTGCGATGGCCTTCGTCTGCGGATCCGCCTCGAAGGCGGCGAGGCAATCGATGAAGTTCGTCCCGTTGATCGGATCACCCCCAATGCCGACACACGAGCTCTGCCCGATGCCCGCCATGGTGAGTTGGTTCACGATCTCGTAGGTCAGCGTGCCGGAGCGGCTGACGACGCCGACGTGCCCGGGCATGCAGATCCGGCCCGGAATGATGCCGACCTTCGACTGGCCGGGCGTGATAAGCCCCGGGCAGTTGGGGCCGATCAGACGCGCGCCATGGTCCTTCACGTACGGATACACCCTGGTCATGTCCAGTACGGGCACGCCTTCGGTGATGCACACGATGAGCTTTACGCCCGCCGCCGCCGCTTCCATCATCGCATCGGCCGCGAACATCGGTGGCACATAAATGACGGACGTGTTCGCACCCGTGGCCTGCACCGCATCGTACACCGTATCGAAAATGGGCACGGTACCTTCGAACGTCTGGCCACCCTTCCCCGGCGTGACGCCGGCCACGACCTTCGTGCCGTACTCGATCATCTGCTTGGCATGGAACGAGCCGTCGCGGCCCGTGATGCCCTGCACGATCAGCTTCGTATTGTTGTCGATAAAGATGCTCACGCGGCACCTCCCTTCGTCGCGAGTTCAACCGCGCGCTGCACGGCCGCATCCATGTCGTTCGACGCCGAGAAGCCGTTGTCCTGCAGAATCTTCACGGCGATCTCCTCGTTGGTGCCAGTGAGTCGGATAACGATGGGCACCTTGAGCGGATTCGCCTTGGTGGCGGTGACGATCCCATTGGCCACGTCATCGGTGCGCGTGATGCCGCCGAAGATGTTGAACAGAATGCACTTCACGCTTGGATCAGACGTGATGATGCGGAGCGCATTCACGACCTTCTCCGGGTTCGACGAGCCGCCAATATCGAGGAAGTTGGCTGGATCGCCGCCGTAATACTTCACGAGATCCATGGTCGCCATGGCGAGACCAGCGCCGTTCACGACGCAGCCGACGTTTCCGTCGAGCTTGATGAACGTCAGGTTAGAGTTGCGCGCATCGACTTCGCTCGGCGCTTCCGACGATTCGTCGCGCAGCGCGGCGATGTCGGGGCGGCGATCGAGTTCGTTGTCGTCGATGACCATCTTACCGTCGACCGCGATCAGTTCACCCGTCGGCGTGAGCACGAGCGGATTGATTTCGGCGAGTGAGCAGCCGGCGTTCATGAACGCCGTATACAGCTGCTGCATGATCTTCGCGGCCTGACGTGCGAGCTTAACGTCCTTGAACAGGAAGAAGCCCATGCGCATCGCTTCGAACGACAGCAGGCCGTAGCGCGTGTCGACCGGGTGATACAGGATCAACTCCGGCGTGCTGGCCGCGACTTCTTCGATATCGATACCGCCGGCCGCGCTTACCATAAACACCGGCTTCTTAGTCGCACGATCGACGATGATGCCGACGTACGCTTCGGAGCCAATGTCAGCCGCGACCGTGACGAGCACCTTCTCGACTGTCAGGTCCTTGATCGTCATGCCAAGAATGGCTGCCGCCTTCTCCTTGGCCGCCGCCGGCGTCGGGCAGAACTTCACGCCGCCCGCTTTGCCGCGGCCACCGGCATGCACCTGCGCCTTCACCATCACCGCTGCGCCGTAACGCTGCGCGATGGCTTCCGCCTGTTCTGGCGTCGTCGCGATCTCGCCGGGCGGGATCGGCACACCGGCCGCCCGCAACAGCTCTTTCGCTTGATACTCGTGTAGGTTCACGCGTTCTCCAAATCGAGGAATGTCATCGGTTCAATGCTAGGTGGTTGTGCTCGACGATAGCAACCCGACTGTCGTGCGAAGCGCTCCCGTACGTGCCCGGCACCGTGAACCGGCGATGCCACACACGGCCGCGTTCATTGCGGCGGTCGTTCCAATACGCGGCCCAGACTATCAAACGCTGCACCGAACTTTGCCCAATCGCTACGCCGGAGTGCCTCGCGCATGGTGGAATACCAGCGGCGAGCCGCATCGGACGACGCGCCCTCCTCTCCTGACCCAGCCGTCGGTGCCACTGGCATCGCGTAATCTCCCATCCGTCCCAAGGCTTCAATGACCGTGCTCCCGACGCCCAAGCGGACACCATCCGACGCCACCAGGCGCGGGATGGTGGTGCTACCTTCGCTCCCACTCCACAGCAGCGGCTGCACCATCAGCGGTCCGGTCGTGGTCATGATCGTAGTCACCCGGCCGACACGACTGCGCGGTTCGCGGCGCGCGCCCTCTGGCATGGTGCCGAGCGCACTATCGAGCGCGGCCCGCATCTGTGTGGTCACCGCGCGCCATCGCTGCCTCGGGATGGCCGTCGAGTCCCACCACGTTTGTCGGGGCAGCCCCCCGCCCACCGTCACCACGCCAGCGATCTGATCACCGGCATTGAGGAGCGGTACGCTCCACGCCATGAGGCGCGCGCGCTCATCGCCGATCCAGTGCTGAGGGGGCGCGCCGCCGACCAGCGCGCTGTCGGGGAGCTGACGGATACCGCTTCCCTCACGCCGCGAACCGTACCGCGCAAACGTCTTGATCTGCGCCACCGCACTCTCGTTCGCAGGTGGCAACTTTTCTTCCAGTTGCGAGGGCAATTCTCCCGGCCCGGCGAACAGCATCGGCAGCCGCGTGATCCACGTTCGCGTCAGTGCGTCTGGCCGGGGCGCGGCCACGAGTCGCACCCGACCACTCGAGGCCTCGACCAGCGCGGTCGCGGCCAGACGAAAGTAACTGTACACGCCCGACGCTAACTGCCACCGCTGACTGAGCGGATAGCGATCGGACGCGCTGTAGAGCTGCAGCGTCCAGTACAGGCGGCCCTCATGCACCAGCGGCATTACGTCATTGCCCTGTACGAAAATCGGCGCGAGCCGCTCGACGCGCTCCCGCACATCACGGTGCGTCACGAGCAGCGGCTCGACGGCGGTGGTATCCGCATCGAGGAGTGAGAGGTCGCGAAGGGCCCACGCGTGCGCGATTCTGGCCCGCAGTGACGTTAACGAGACGCCACGAACGCCGCGCGCATGCGTGGCATCGATCAAGCGTATGCCTCGCACCCCAGGTCCGACCAGCGGTTCGTCTCCAGCCTCGTCGCTGGAGGTCGGCACGAACTCGACCTGGCTGTCGCGCAGCGTCGGACGCGTCGCATCAACGGCCGAAACGCGCCACCCGTCCGTGCCGCCCACTGGACGTCGTACGACCACCGCCGTCGCGCGATCACCAACCACCGTCCATCCAATCGGCGACGCGTCGGTTATGGCCTGATCGGTTGGGACGTTGGGCCGCGCGGCACTTTTAGCGCCGAGAGGTACGGGTATGGCGGCTGCCAGCGTGCGGTTGTCCCAAAGACTGAGGCGAACGGGCAGGTCGGACCGTTCGACGCGCGTCCGAGTCGCCGCACCGCTGTCTCGCTGCACCAGCCGAATGCCCACGACATCGAACGCCCGTCGGCTATACAACGCGCGGGACGCGAGGTAGTCGAGATCACGTGTCGCGGGCTCGCCGAGCAGGGTCGTGTTGGCGAGCACGGCAGGGGCCGCGTGTCGCAGCCCGAGCGCCGCGACCAAAATGAGCGTGAGCGTCAAAAACGCGGTCCTCAGCTGACCAACCCACCCCGCGCGAAACACCACCAGTGCCGCGATGGCACTGGCAATCGACAGGGCATAATCAATCCGCAGGGTCACACGATGGTCAACCTTGAGAAACAGGCCCTCAGGTCCGCTGCCTTGCCGCAGTAACTCGAACGCATCGAGTCGATAACTCCAGGCCAGCAGCAACAGCACGACGGCGCCCAAGGCGCTGAGGTGGCGCCGCACATGCGTGGACGCGGCCACCCGGCGGCCTTCCATGCGGAGACTGCGCGTGAGCGCATAGAGCACGACCACCAACGCCGTCATCGACACGACGCTCACCAGTGACCAGAGGTACAGTGTCTCTTCCACCGGCAACCAGTACAGGTAGAAACCGAGATCACGCCCCAGTACGCCTTCGATCTCCCCAAAAGGCACGCCGTGGCGGAGCAGCGCGAGATCCACCCAATTGGTGAGTGGAATCGCGAGCGCTCCTCCAACCAGCAACGCGAGTGCCACCGTGACCGCCAGCAGCCGCTGGCCTGAGATCATCGCGGTCACTTCGAGGTTGGCCACCCGCGATGGAACCGCGACCGCCCTGATCGTGCGGCGCACCGCGTACAAATTCGCGAACGCGAAGAGCGTCCCCAGGACCCACGCCCCTCCCTGCAAGATCGCCGTATCGATCACCTGCTCCCAGAACAGCGCCGGCACACCCATCGCGGAGAACCAGGCGTGATCGACGAGCAGTGCCGTGACTGCGCGCCCCAGCAGGAGCAACGCGGCGGCGATCGCCACACCGAACAGCAGTACGCCGCGTCGGCCCATCTCAGCGATCCGAGTACGGCATCAGAGCGAAACGCCCTGCGTGTGTAGCCATCCTTCCATTACACCCCGAATCTCGGCCAGCCGCTCGATCGTGCTAGCTTCGAATCGTGCGACGATCACCGGTTGTGTATTCGACGCACGCAGCAATCCCCAACCGTCACCGAAGAGCACCCGCACGCCATCCACTTCAATGACCTCGTGCGTCGCCTTGAAATGCGTGGCGGCGCGAGCAACGATCGCAAACTTCGATTCCTCATCGGTCTCGATGCGCAACTCTGGCGTCGAGACGAACGGCGGTACATCGGCTAGCAGCTCATCAAGCCGCATCCCGGAGTCGGCGATGATGCGCAGCAATCGAGCGGCCGCGTACAAGGCGTCGTCATGACCGTAGAAGCCTTCGGTGAAGAACATGTGCCCGGACATCTCGCCGGCGATCGGCGCATGCAGCTCCTTCATCTTATCCTTGATGAGGGAGTGCCCGGTCTTCCACATCACCGGCACTCCACCCGCCTTCTCTATGCCGTCCATCAGTGCCTGCGAGCACTTCACATCGAAGATGATGGGCTGACCGGCACCGGTGCGGGCGAGGACGTCACGCGCATACAGGATAAGGACATGATCGCCCCAAATGATGCGTCCGTCGCGATCCACCACACCGATCCGATCGGCATCGCCGTCGAAGGCCACGCCGATCTCCGCGCCACTCGCCTGCACCGTCCCAATGCAATCCTCGAGATTCTCGGGGACCGTCGGATCGGGGTGATGATTGGGGAACGTACCGTCGCTCTCGGTGAATAGACCGATCCCGTCGATACCGAGTGCAGTCATCAGCTGGGGGGCGACCAGTGCGGCCGCCCCGTTCCCACAGTCGTACACGACCTTGAGCGTCGAGCCATCCGGACGTGTAATTCGTCCCACTCGCGCCGCAATATCACTGACGTACCGATCGATCACGGGCACCTGCCGCACCGCACCGACGCCTGATGGAAAGACGCCATCGACGATCAAACGATAGAGCACCTGAATCTCTTCACTATGAAGCGAGCCGGTGCCGACGCACATCTTGAAGCCGTTGTACTCGGGCGGATTATGCGAACCGGTGATCTGGATGCCGCCGACCACGGGCTCGTGATGCAATGTCCAGTACAACAGGGGCGTGGGGACCACGCCCACATCGACGACATCCACCCCGCATTCCGTCAGCCCGCGTACGAGCGCATCGCGCAACGCGTCGCCGCTTGGCCGATTGTCCCGTCCCACGGCCACGGCCCCCTTGATGCCGTGGGCAACAAGATACGCCGCATAGCCTCGTCCAAGCCCGTACGCCACTTCGTCCGTGAGGTCGGTGCCGACGATGCCGCGAACGTCGTACTGCCGGAAGATTGTCTGACTGATGGCCATTATCGGAGGCTGATAAATGTCGGAACAGAACTCACGCCGCGCGGATCGAGCGCCCTCACCGAACGCGGCTCGCGGCTTGCACCCGCGGCGCACCGTTTGACGACGGCACGCCGGCCGGCGCGGCCGCTCCCGGCAGTGCGCGACGGGCGAGTTCGATCATCGGCGTGGGGTAGACGCCCAGCAGGAGCAACAGCACACAGGTACCCGTGACCAGCGACTGCGCCATAGGAATGGAAGCTGGTACGGCATGCCCTTCGGGACGGGGGCGCATGAACATCGCCGAGACCACGGACAAATAATACGCTGCCGAGACGGCACTACTGAGCACCACGATGACCGCAAGAATCGTCTGCGGCGTGGTGGCCTGCAAGGCCGCCTGGAGGAGATACCACTTGGCGAAGAAGCCCATACCACCCACGAGCGGCATACCCATGAACGCCAGCATGAAAACCGACATCGACACAGCAAGCCATGGACGGACCAGCCAGAGCCCCGCGATGTCGTCGAGCGTGGGTGACCGGTCGCGACCGCCATTAACGATGATCAGCACGCCGAAGGCACCCATGGTGGCGAGCGTGTAGGACACCGCATAAAAGACCAGGGCCGTCGTGCCCGCCGTCGAGGCGACCACGATCGTGACGAGCAGGTAACCGGCGTGCGCGATGCTGGAATATGCGAGCAGTCGTACCAGGTTCTTCTGGGAAAGGGCAGACACATTGCCAGCGACCATGGTGACGACGGCCAGCCACCACATCGCCGAGTGCCAGCGCGAGGCAGCGCCGGGCATAGCTTCGATCATCACACGAGCGAAGACCGCGAACGCTGCCGTCTTGACGCTGGCTGACATGAATGCCGTGATCGGCAACGGCGCGCCGTCGTACACGTCGGGCGTCCACAAGTGGAACGGAGCGGCGGCGACTTTAAAGCCGAACCCCACGAGCAAGAGACCGGTGCCGACGAGAAACATCGGACCGAGACTCTGCTGCGTCGAGACCCACTGGGCAATGTCAACCAGACGCGTACTGCCGGTGGCCCCGTAGATCAGGGCGATGCCGTACAGGAGAAAGCCCGACGCGACCGATCCCAGCAGGAAGTACTTCACCGCCGCTTCGGCACCGCGCGCACTGCGCCGATTCACGCCAGCCAGCACATAAATCGCGAGCGACATCAGTTCAATACCGAGGAAAACGAACATCAGATCGCGTGCAGCCGCGAGCACCATCATGCCGGTGGCTGCGAGCAACATCAGCACCGGAACCTCGGGACTGAACGCCGCACTGCGGTGGTGCTCAGCGTCCAGCAAGAGGAGCGACAGCACCGTGCCGAGTAAGATCACGAGATCGATCGCCCAGCGGAAACCATCGCCGGCAATGCGCTGATCGGGGGTACCGTTCGCGCCGTCGCCCCAAGCGATCATGACGACCAGACCGACAAGTAGACAGAGCACCACGCCGAAGCGGGTGAAGGCGCTCGTCTTCTCGGCGCCCTCCGCCATCGCCGCGTTGTTGCTCTGCGGCTTCCAGACGGTCGCCAGGAGCAGCACCATCGCGCCGGCGGACATCAGGAGTTCGGGAGCCAATGCGCGGAACAGCGCGCCGGCCGAAAGGGTAGCGCCCATCAGCGGACCACGGAGACGTTGGGGAGCGAAGTCGCAGCGTTCGGACCGAAGCGCACCGACTCGATAATATCCTGTGACGCGCGCTCGATACGCTTCAGCATCGGCTGTGGCCACAGGCCGAGGTAAATGATCGCCACCGCGAACGCGGCCATTACGACACGCTCGCGGCCAGTCAAATCGGTGAGCGCCCCATTCTTGGCGGTATCGAGGCGTTCAAAGAGAACGCGCTGCAATGCTCGAAGTCCGTAGGCGGCGGCGAAGATCACGCCGCTGGTTGCCATCACGGCAAGGACCGGCCGCTCCGCGTAGGTCCCGATGAGCACAAGGAATTCGCCGACGAATCCGTTCGTCCCAGGCAGCCCGATCGTGGACAGCATCACGAGCGTCAGCATGACGCTGAACATCGGGACTACTTTGGCGATCCCACCGAAGCCGTCCATGTCGGTGGTCCCGCGCCGATCCTCGAGCATGCCCACCAGCAGGAAGAGCGCGGCCGTCGAGATGCCGCTGTTGACGATGGTGACCACTGCCCCCTGCACCGCCTGCTGCGTGAGTGCGAAGCAGCCGAGCATGATGAAGCCGAGGTGACTGATAGCGCTGTAGGACACCATCCGCTTCATATCGCGCTGTGACATCGCCAGCAGCGCGCCGTATACGATGGCGATCACGGACAGCACCAGGATGATCCCGCGCACTGTCGGCTCCATGGCGGCCGCAGGAAAGAGCGGAATCGCGAAGCGTAGGATCGCGTAGGCGCCGACTTTGATACCGAGCGTGACGGCGGCAAAGGTCGGTGCCGCGCCTTGCGCATCCGGCAACCAGGTGTGGAACGGCACCAAGGCGGACTTCACCGCAAAGGCGAGGAAGAACGCACCGAACATCCAGAGCTGGGCCCGCGGTGTGAGCGCGAGTCCCATAAGCTGATCGAGGTGGAACGACGAACTGCCCCCCAGCGTCCAGAGCGACAGAATCGCTACCAACATCAAGAGGGAGCCGACGAGGGTGAACAGCACGTACCGCAGGCTGGCGCGCGACTGCCCCGCGGCCCCCCAGACACCGATCAGGAAGTACGTGGGAATCAGCATGAGCTCCCACGACAAATAGAACGCCAGTAGGTCGAGCGTCACGAAGACGCCGATCAAGCCCGTGGTGAGCATCAGCGCGAGTGCGCCGAACGCCGGCGTGCGCACCCGCACGTTGTTCCAGGAGCCGAGTAGCGCGAGTGGCAGCACGAGGGCCGTCATGACGACCATCGGCAGCGAGAGACCATCCACGCCGAGGCTGATGGTGGCACCAATGTCGGTCAGCCACGGCAAATCGACGCGCGCCTGCCATCCCGTGGCGGCTGGATCGAATACCGCCCAGACGACGAGACTGAGCACCGCCTCGATGGATAACGCCGCCAATGTGAGCGTGCGCGCGTCAGGCCCGCCACTTGGTGCTGCGGTGCCATCGTCGTGGCGCGACATGTCGCGCCCAGCGAAGCGCACGAGCAGCGCGGCCAGCATTGGCCAGCACAGCATGGCTGGCAGTACCCACTGCGCGGCGCCGATTGAGAGGAGGAAATCGCGCATCGGTCAGCTTAGGATAAGGGCAGCCAGAAGCGCGAGGGCACCCGCGGCTAGTAGCCAAGCGTACTTGCCCACGTCTCCATCCTGCAACTTGCTGCCCACGAGGGCGGCGGTCCGCGCCAACATCGAGCCACCCGCGCTGAACGCGCGATCCACGCCCGTTTCCACGCCACGGGTGAGCACCACATTGGCGAACGCGGAGATCGGTCGCACCAGGAGCGCGTTGACCAATCCATCCACATGGTACGCGCGCGCGAGCAGGCTGTCATCAACCGGCGAATGCGCCTTGTCTGTGATCGGCTTCCGGTACCGGAGCAGCGCAAAGATGATGCCGACCACGGCCACGGTGGTCGCCACGCCGACCAGAATCGTCTCGGTGCCATGATCGAGATGCGTGGCGCCAGCCAGGCGGGCGGCACTGCTGCCCGTAACCGGCTCGAGCCAGTGCTCAAGCAGGCCGACCGGGCCGAGCGGCAGCAACGCCGGCAAATTCAACCAGCCGCCAAACACCGTGAGCGCGCCGAGTACGAGGACCGGCGCGGTCATGATCATCGGTGCTTCGTGGAGTATCTCCTGCTCCGCCTCGCCCGTGCGGTTGCTGCCATAGAACGCGAGCAGCAGCAGGCGCGTCATGTAGATCGCCGTCAGCAACGCTGTGAGCACGCCGATCCCATATGCCAGGTACAACACGGTACTGCCGGGCATTCCGAGCAGCGACGCGCTGGCCAGTGGGCTGCCCTGCGCGCGGGCAAAGACTGACGCGAGGATCTCGTCCTTCGAGAAGAAGCCGGCCAGTGGCGGAATACCGGCGATCGCCAACGTCGCCAGCGTCATCGCGGCCGCCGTTGCGGGCATGTACTTGGCCAGCCCGCCCATATTGCGCAGATCCTGCGGGTCGTCGTCGCGATGCGTATGGTGATACGCGTGATGCATGGCGTGAATCACCGAGCCGGCGCCGAGAAACAGCAGCGCCTTGAAGAAAGCGTGCGTAACCAGATGGAAAACACCAGCGGTATATGCGCCACTACCGACGCCCACAAACATGTAGCCCAGCTGGGACACCGTGGAGTAGGCCAACACCTTCTTGATGTCCCACTGACGGAGCGCGATCGTGGCGGCGAACAGGGCCGTGAGTGCCCCGACAGCCGTGATCACCAACGAGGCCTCAGGAGCCCCGGAGAAGATCGGCGCGGCGCGGGCTACGAGATACACGCCGGCGGTTACCATCGTTGCCGCGTGGATCAGCGCCGACACCGGCGTCGGACCAGCCATGGCATCGGGCAGCCAGATGTACAGCGGCAGCTGCGCGCTTTTGCCGGCACAACCGATGAACAGAAAGAGGGCGATCGCTAGCACGACCGGCGTACCGGCCATGGCCCCAAGCGCCGCATGCGCGCCGATAAAGTCGAGCTGCTGCGTCGTGACCCAAATCAGGAACATGGCGACGAGAAATCCGAAGTCGCCGACCCGGTTCACGACAAAGGCTTTCTTCCCCGCTTCGGCGTTGGCCTTGTCGCTGAACCAGAAACCGATCAACAGATACGACGCGAGGCCGACGCCTTCCCAGCCGACGAACAGCACGGGATAACTGGCGCCAAGCACGAGTACCAGCATGAACGCCACGAAAAGATTCAGATAAGCGAAGTACCGCGCGTAGCTCGCATCGTCGCGCATGTAGCCAACGGAAAACAGATGGATCAGCGAGCCGACGCCGGTGATCACGAGGACCATCAGGATCGACAGCTGGTCGAGCTGGAGGCTCCAGTGAATGACCAGATTGCCCACCGGCATCCATTGCCCGTAGCGAACGATATGCAACGCCTGTTCGGGTGCGCCCTGCATGTCGAGGAACAGGGCAACCGCTACGCCGAACGCCGCCAAAATCACGCCCGGACCAATGACTGTGACGAGTGGGTGGCGCGCCGTGGTCGCGCTGTCGCCGTCCGACCGCCTCCCGAAGAACGCGATCGATCCATTGGCGAGGAAGCCAAGGATCGGTAGCAGGATGAGCACGCCAAGCATGGTCGGGATCATCCGCGCAGCGTCCGGATGGAGGAGAGATCAACCGTCCCGAAATGCCGGAAGACGGAGATGAGGATCGCCAGACCGACAGCTGCCTCGGCTGCCGCAATCGTCATTACCATGACCACGAACACCTGACCGGTCACATTATGCAGCTTGGCGAAGGCCACGAAGCTCAAGTTCACGGCATTCAGCATCAGCTCCGCGCACATGAACAGGATGATCGCGTTGCGGCGGGTCAACACGCCGATGACGCCGATAACGAACAAAATCGCCGAGACGATGAGCGCTTCGGAAATCATAGACGCACCCGCTTCTTGGCGAGGAGGACGGCACCGATGACGGCCACCAGCAGCACGAGACTGGTCAACTCGAAAGCCACGATGTAATCGGTGAAGAGCGAAGCGGCGACGGCGTCGACGACGTTGTCGGTCTCAGGCGCCAGCGCGATGCGCGGAATTTTCTGACGCTGAACGACCAGGAGGTTCGCCAGCAGCGCGAGGCCGACCGCACCGGCCCCCACGCGCGAGCCCAGCGATCGAAAATCGGAGATCCCACTGCGTCCGAGGTTAAGGAGCATGACCACGAACACGAAGACGACCATGATGGCGCCGGCGTAGACGAGCACCTGAATGATCCCGACAAACGGTGCGTCGAGCATCACGTAGAGGCCGGCCAGGGCGATCATCACGTTGACCAGCCACAAGGCGGCCGGTACCGGATTCTTCCGTGTGACGAAGAGCAACGCCGAGGCGATGGCCAGCAACGAGAACAGGTAAAAATGGAATTCGAAGAAGCCGTTCATTCGCCCTTCGGGTCGGCAGGGTCCCAGAGCTCGCTGACCGGATGCGTCTGCGCCATAAGGCGCTCGAGATCGTACACGAATGATGCACGGTCAAACTCAGCATTCTCGTAATGGCGACCCAAGTGGATCGCCTCTTCTGGGCAAACTTCCTGGCAGAACCCGCAAAAGATGCAGCGGAATTCGTCGATCTCGAAGACGAGCGGATAGCGATTGCCCTGTTCATCCTCACCAGGGGTGAGTTTGATGCAATTGGCCGGGCAGACCGTGGGACACAGGCCACACGCCACGCACTTTGCCGTACCATCCTCGGTCGTGAGCATCCGATGCGTACCGCGCCAGCGCGGCGACAAATCCCATTTCGTCTCAGGATATTGCATCGTGACCTTGTGGGGATCTACGAGGTGCTTGAGCGTCGTGGCCATCCCCTTCAGCGTCGCGCGCACGTAACTCACGCGCTCAAGCGGCCGATTCATGACCTTCACACCGATGGCCATCAGTCGCCCCCTTCAGCGATCAACGTAGTGGTGACAGGTACCGCTGACAGCGATGCCGCCGGTGAGCTCCGCGGTGATCGCTGCGCCGTAAGCTGGCGACGCGACAGATCAAGCCCGCGTGCTCGCAGTCGCTCAAGATCCGTCGGACCCACGCGCGCACTCGACGGACTGATCAACTTGCCCTTATCGAGCCAAGCGAGCAGCACGGCGATAATCACGATATTCATGCCCAGCAGCGCCAGCGAGAACATCGGACCGCGCGCCACGCCAAGCATGTCGAGACCCAGCGTAGCCGCCGCGATCACGACGATGTAACCCAGTGCGATTGGCAGCATCACGCTCCAGCCGAGAGACATGAGCTGGTCGTAGCGGAAACGCGGCACGGTCCAGCGCACCCACATGAACACGAAGAGGAAGAAGCCAGTCTTGATCGCGAACATGGATAACGTCGCCAGGGTCTTGAGCACGCTGTACGGTCCGACGTTGTCCCACTGCGTGAACGGGATATCCCAGCCACCAAAGAACAGCGTGGCGGTCAAGCCGCTCGCGGTAGCCATGTTGGCGTACTCGGCGATGAAGAACATCGAGAACTTCATTCCGCTGTACTCCGTGTGATAACCGGCGACGAGCTCCGACTCCGCTTCCGGCAAGTCGAATGGCAAACGGTTTGTTTCGGCGAACGCGGCGACCAGAAACGTGAACCAGGCGATCGTCAGCGAGAGCACGTTCCATCCCATGTGCGACTGCTGCTGCACGATGGTGGTCAGCGACACGTTCCCCGCGAGCAGGATAACTGGAATCGTCGACATGCCCATCGCAATCTCATAGGAGATCATCTGCGCGCTTGAGCGGAGCCCGCCAAGCAGGGCGTACTTATTGTTCGACGACCAGCCGGCCAGTACGATGCCGTAAACACCGAGCGAGGAGATCGCGAGCATGAATAGAAAGCCGACCGGCAGTGGGGCGATCGCCATGTCGATCAGGCCCCACGGTGTCGGCAACGAGGCGGCGAGCGGCAGCACCGCCCACGTCAGCATCGCCGGTATGAACGCGAGCGCCGGTGCGATGAGAAAGAGCCAGCGATCGGCCTCGGCCGGATTCGTCTCTTCCTTCATAAAGTTCTTGATGCCGTCGGCGATGGGCTGCAGGATACCGCCCGGTCCTGCGCGATTCGGACCACGCCGATCCTGAATCCACGCCGCGAGCTTTCGCTCCGCGAGTGTCAGGAAAGCCACGCCGAGCATATACACACCGAAGAGCACCATGATCTTGATCGCGCTGGCCAGCACATAGGTGCCGATCGCCGTGGGCTGCCGCTGCGGATCGGCCGCCGGAAACCAACGCCCGATGTCGAGCAGCGGAAGCAGAGCCATGGGCATCACGCCGTTACCTCGGCCGTAGAAGCGGTCGTGGCCTGCTCGAGAAGCGGGAGTCCGCGCAGCCCCAACGCCTCGTAATCCAATCCCGCAAACGACGCGTGAGTGGACGCGAGGGCGGCGAAGACTTCGGTCGGCAAGTAGAAGCGCCCGTTGCCCCCGACCTCGGTGAGCAGGTCGGCCAGCACGTACCACGTAGGACGCGCCACACCCGGCGCCGCCTTGGCCTGCAGGAAGCGCTGCACGCGCCCACGCAGGTTGGTCATCGTCCCCTCTTCTTCCAGAACATTCGTGATCGGCAGCACGACGGCCACGCGGTCGTCGAGTGCCGCCGGCAACGCCGTCCCCACATACACGATCGACGACGCGCCCTCGAGATCTGCCGCCCCGACGCCGTGGAGATCGTCGCCCACGATCAGCAGAGCGTCTCCCTCGCGCAGCGTATGCCCGATGCCATCCGCTTCGGTGAATCCGAGCAGTCGCGCCGCGGTCGCGTTCGCCGCGCGCTCGCTCCGCAACGCCAGATCCGGAGCGCCCGGCAACGCGGCTTCATCGCCGCGCTCGAGATGGAACACTGCGACACCGCCTGTGGCCTCGACTATTCGCTTCAGCAGAAATAGCGCTTCGTTGGACAAGTTCGGCGAGGCCAACACGACTAATCGCCGTCCCGCGAGTGCGCGCGCGGCGCTCGCCACGGCGTCATCCCAACTGGTGATCGTCAGGGCATTGCCACGACGGACCAGTGGCTGATCGATCCGATCACGCCGATTGAACTCGCGATACCCCTGACGGCCAACCTCGCACATGTAGTACTGATTGACCTGGTCGTTCGCGCGCGGCTTGAGCCGCACTACAACATTATCGCGCGTCTCCGCGACCGCGTTGCACCCCTGACTACAACCCGTACACACCGTCGGTGCGCGATCAAGCTCCCACGCGCGCGCGCGATTCAGGAAGTCCTTCGAGAGCAGCGCACCCACGGGGCAGAGATCGACCACGTTGCCCGCCCAAGGATTCGTGAGATCGTGTCCTTCGGCCTTGCCAATGAACGCGCGATCCCCGCGCTCCGATACGTTCAAGACGGGATCCTGCGCGACCTCTGACATGAAGCGAACGCAACGCGTGCAGAGGATGCAGCGATTCGGCACATACAACACATCGCCGCCGAAATCCTCGACCGGGTTGAAACGCTTCGGCTCGCGGTAGCGCGAATCGGCGCGTCCTTCGGCGAACGTGTAGTCCTGCAACTCGCATTCGCCGGCCTGATCACAGATCGGGCAGTCGAGTGGATGATTGATGAGGAGGAACTCGAGTACGCCTTTGCGGGCCTCGAGTGCCTTGGCCGAATGCACGTGCACCACCTGCCCTTCGCCGACCGATGTGGCGCATGCTGGCGCCAGTTTCGGGAACTTCTCGACTTCAACGAGGCACATGCGGCACACGCCGGCCACCGGCAATCCCGGATGGTAGCAGTAGTGTGGAATGAGCACGCCGGCGGTCTTGGCCGCTTCCAGAATCGACATGCCATCCGGTACGGTGACCGGGCGGCCCTCGATCGTGAGCGATACCATCTTCACATCAGCCATCAGTTCCTCACGCGGCGGAGGCGCGGAGCGCCCCCGGTACGGTGACCACCGACTTGTTCGCGGCAATCTTCGCCTCGAACTCGTGTCGAAATTTCTTCAGACCGGACAACACCGGCGTGGCACAGGAGTCACTCAGCACGCAGATCGTCTTGCCAGTCATGCCATCGGAAATGGCGACCAGCGTGTCGAGATCCTCGGCGGTGCCTAGCCCATCACGAATGCGCTCCATGATGCGCGTAATCCACGCGGTCCCTTCGCGGCACTGCGTGCACTGCGCGCAGCTCTCGTGCGCGTAGAAGCGCGTGAGGCGCGCAATCTGGCGTACCATGTCCTGCCGGTCGTCGAACACGATCACGCCGCCAGAGCCGAGCATGGTGCCCGACGCGACGAAGCCCTCGTAGTCCATGATGGCCCCTTCGGCCTCCTCACGCGTGAGTATCGGCACCGATGAGCCACCGGGAATGACGGCCTTGATCTCACGACCCTCGAGTGGACCACCGCATAGGTCGTACAGGAAGTCCTTGAACGGAAACCCGAGCGCCACTTCGTAGTTGCCCGGACGGCTGATATTGCCGCACACCGAGAACAGTTTGGTGCCGACACTCCTGGGATTGTCGGGGCGACCGTACTGCTTGTACCACTCGGCGCCATTCTTAATGATATACGGCACCGTGGCGAGCGTCTCGACGTTGTTGATCGTCGTCGGCTTGCCGAATAAGCCGGCCACGGCGGGGAACGGCGGCTTGATACGCGGATTACCGCGGCGTCCCTCCAGGGAATTCATCAACGCCGTTTCTTCGCCGCAGATGTAGGCACCAGCACCGCGATGCACGTGCACATCGACGTGCTTGCCGGACCCCATGGCGTTCGGACCGAGAATACCGGCGGCGTAGGCCTCTTCGACTGCGGCACACACACGCGCGTACGGCTCCGTGAATTCGCCCCGGATGTAGATGTAGGCCGTCTGCGCATAGATGGCGTGCGCGGCCAGCGCGACGCCTTCCACGAGTCCGTGCGGTGTCCAGCGCATGATCTCGCGGTCCTTGAACGTACCGGGCTCCGACTCGTCGGCGTTGCAGCACAGGTAGTGTGTCTTGCCGTCGGGCTTCATGAACGACCACTTCATGCCCGTGGGAAAGCCGGCACCGCCGCGGCCGCGCAAGCCGGAGTCCTTCACCACGGTCTGCAACTCTTGCGGGTCGGTGTGCAGCGCTTTTTCGAGCGCCTCATACCCACCGCGCGCGCGCCATCCGGCCAGGGTGCGCGCCTCGGGATCGCCGAAGTACTTGGACAGGATCGGCGACTCACGCGGATGCGACGGATACGGGTACCCCATTACTTCAGCTCCGACAGAATCCGCGACACCGACTCCGGTGTCACCGATTCCACAAAATTGTTGTTGATCATGATCGGTGTGGCGAAGCCACAGGCTCCGAGGCACTCAACTTCGACGACCGTAAAGCGGCCATCGGCGCTGGTGAGTCCGAGATCGCCACAGCCCGTGTGCTCCAGCAGCGACTTCACGACGTCTTCGGCGCCACACACGTTGCACGGCGTCGTGGTGCACACCTGTATGAAGTGGCGGCCGACAGGATGCTGGTGGTACATCGTGTAGAAGCTGACGACACCCTTCACATACGCTGGCGTGATCTCGAGCGCCTTAGCCACTTCTTCGATGCCGCCCTCGCTCACCCAGCCACGCGCGTCCTGCAGCATCCACAAGGCCGGCAGCAGTGCCGCCTGCTTGGTGGGATAGCGCGACAAAATGCGATCGAGTTCTTCGCGCACGTCGCCGACAAACACGGGCACATGCAGTTCGTTGTGGTGCGTGCCAAGCGGCGGGGCCGCGACGAGCGCGCCACCACTGGCGGAAGGTCCATGGCTCACCGGTCGATCTCTCCCATCACGATATCGATGCTCGCGTTGATCGCGATCACGTCCGACAGCAAATGTCCTTCCACCATCTTCGGAATCGCCGAGAGGTTCACGAATGAGGGCGGACGAATACGCCAGCGCACCGGCTTCGACGTGCCATCGCTGACCATGTAGTAGCCCTTCTCGCCCTTCGGGCTCTCCACCGGCACGTAGCATTCACCGGCGGGCGGACGCGGGCCTTCCATCACGAGCTTAAAGTGATGGATCATCGACTCCATCTCGCTCGTCGCCTTGTGCTTGGGCGGGAGAATGAGCCGGGGATCGTTGATGTTCACGGGTCCGTCGGGCAGCCGCTGCAACGCCTGCTCGAGAATACGGACACTCTGGCGCATCTCTTCCACGCGTACCAAGAAGCGATCGTACACGTCACCCGCCGTGCCAACCACCACGTCGAAGTCGTAGGTCTCGTAGTCGAGATACGGGAAGTCCTTGCGCACATCGTACGCCACGCCCGACGCGCGAAGCATCGGACCGGACAGACCGGCGTTGACCGCTTCCTGCGCACTCATCGCACCGAGGCCGACCGTACGCCCCGCCCAGATGGCGTTGGTTTCGAGCATGCGCACCGATTCCTCCAGCGTCTTCGGGAAGCCGCGGAGAAACGCGCGCAATCCGTCGAGCCAGCCATCGGGAAGGTCAGCCGCCATCCCGCCAACCCGCGTCGCGGTGGTGGTGAGGCGCGCACCGACCCATCCCTCAAGCAGGTTGTACACGTTCTCGCGTTCCTGGTACAACCACAGGAACGGCGTGAAGGCGCCGAGGTCCACCGACGTGGTGCCGAGCCACACCAAGTGCGAGATGATGCGCGACAGCTCCATGAGGATGACGCGCAGCACTTTGCAGCGGTCGGTCATCCCCACGCCGAACAACCGCTCGGCGCCAAGCACGAACGCGACGTTGTTACCCGGCGAGTTGAGATAGTCCTCGCGATCAGTCCATGGGATGATCTGGTTGTACTGCCGGTACTCGCCGATCTTCTCGAAACCGCAGTGCAGATAGCCGATGTGCGGAATGCAACGCACCACCGTTTCGCCGTCGAGCTCGAGCACGAGTCGCAGCACGCCATGCGTGGCCGGGTGCTGCGGTCCGATGTTGATCAGCATATGATCGGAGTCCATCTCGGGCTCCGGCACCATGACCGGCGTGTCGAGCGCGACCGCCTTGCCACCCTGCGCGACGAGCGGTGCGCGCAGCGGCCTGCCCTGCGCGTCCAGTCCGCTCGTGCCGAGGGCGACTTCAATGGTGCGACGTGCGCTCATTCGCCCACCTCGTCGCCGACGTCGCTCACGTTGCTCGTATCGAGCCGTTCGGCCCGTTCGGCGAGACGGCGTTTCATATCGTCGGGCAGCGAATCGAAGGCATCCGCGATCGACAACTCTTCCATGGAGTATCGTGCCTCGGGATCAGCGGCCAGCGCCTGTTTCAACTGTTCGGCGCGACTGAACCGGCCACGCAACGGAAAGTCTTTGCGAAGCGGATAGCCTTCCTTATAAGTCTCCCACATCAGCAGGCGCCGCAGGTCCGGATGCCCTTCAAAGCGAATGCCGAACATGTCGTAGCACTCCCGCTCAAGCCAATCGGCGCCGCTGTAGATATCCATGATGGAAGGCACGGATAACGTGGCGCGCTTTGCGAGTTCGACCTTGAGGCGCAGAAAGCGACGATGGGCGAGCGCGCGCAGATGCCACACGACTTCAATGGGGCGATCGGCGTCGCGG
>NSHR01000002.1 GCA_002737115.1 Gemmatimonadota bacterium
GACCGAGCGCATCGGCCAGCGCTTCCGCCGGACCGCCCTGGTCGGCCTTGATGACCAAGCGCAACGAACGCTTCTGGCCGGCGCTCGTTTGCGACATGAAGTCTTCGAGCGACACCAATCCACGCGTGCTGCGCCGGCTCCTGGCTTCACGATCGAGCCGTTCACGACGCTGCGCGATGTCGCGCGCTTCGGAGGCGTCTTCGACCACCAGCAGCTGGTCGCCAGCCATCGGCACACCGCTGAGTCCCAGAATCTGCACCGGGATCGCGGGCCCTGCCGACTTCACGGACTTGCCACGCTCGTCAAGCATGGCGCGCACGCGACCGGAGTAGATACCGCAGATGTAATCGTCGCCGACCTTGAGCGTGCCGTTCTGTACGAGCACGGTAGCCACTGGTCCCTTGCCTTGGTCAAGCTGTGCTTCGACCACCGATCCGACGGCACGACGCGACGGATTGGCTTTGAGCTCGAGAATATCGGCCTGCAGCAGGATCTGATCGAGGAGTTCGTCGATGCCCGTTCCCTTCTTCGCCGAGATCTCGGAATGCAGCACGGTTCCGCCGAATTCTTCGAGCACGACTTCGTGCTGCAACAGGTCCTGCTTGACCTTGGCGATCTGCGCCGTGGGAAGGTCGACCTTATTGATGGCAATGATGATGGGTACGCCGGCGCTCTTCGCATGCGAGATCGCTTCGACGGTTTGCGGCATGACCTGGTCGTCGGCGGCGATGACGATGACGACGATGTCGGTGACCTGAGCACCACGGGCACGCATGGCGGTAAACGCTTCGTGACCCGGGGTGTCGAGGAACGTGATGAGGCGCTTGTTGGCGACCTCCACGTGATAGGCACCGATGTGCTGCGTGATGCCGCCGGCTTCGCCAGCGACCACGTTGGCTTTCCGGATGTAGTCGAGCAACGACGTCTTCCCATGGTCAACGTGACCCATGATCGTGACGACGGGCGGACGCGACCGGAGATCTTCGGGCGCGTCTTCGATCTTCTCGCCCTCCATATCCGCGGCGTAATCGCTTTCCTTGACGGCCTGGAAACCGAACTCCCCGGCGATCAGCTCGATCTGATCGAAGTCGAGACGCTGATTGATGGTGACCATGAGGCCGAGCGTCTTAAACGCGAAGCCGACGATCTGTGTGGCGGTGACGCCAAGGATCTTGGCGAGTTCCGACACCGTGATGAACTCGTTGACGCGGACGGTTTTGCGTTCCTTCTCGACCGCAGCAACGCGCTGCTCCTCCATCTCGGCGCGCATGTCGGACCCGAAGCGACGTCCACCACGGCCGCGCGTCGCCGCGCCGCGCATGGCGGTCATCGTCTTCGTGATGTTGGCCGACACGGCTTCCTGGTCGACGCCACGCTTGCCCTTCTTGCCACGACGCTGCTGACTCTGCGCGCTCGCGGCCATCCCTGTCCCTGGTTGCGTGCCCTGTCCAGGCTGCCCCCCCTGGCCCCCACCGGGCGCGCCACCCTGACCGCCCTGCGGGCCACCGGGACGACGGTCATCGCGACGCTGTCCCTGACCGAGTCCACCACCGGGAGCGGCGGACGCGATTGGACGAGCGCCACCGAAATTCGGCGCCCCACCCATCCGGCCTGGGCGCGGTGCCCCAGGGACGACGGGACGCGGACGTGGACGATCTGCGGGTAACGGGGTCGACGGCGCGACCGGAAGGGCCGGCGCCGAGGAATCGGCCGCTGCCGCAACGGAGAGCGGTGGCGTACTGGGCGAAACGGGCGCGGTGGCTTCCCCTGCAGCGACCGCGGCGCGCTCAACGACCGGCGCGGGACGCGATGCCGGCGTGGCGTCCTTTCGCTCGACGGCGACCGGCTTGGCCTTGGGCACCGGCGATACGTCGCCGACCGGCGGTTCCGCGCGCAACCGCACGGGCTCGGCGGTCGCGGCGGCCGAGCGTTTAGCGGCGCGTTCGACGGGTACCTGCTCAATGGCGGGGCGGACGTCGGATGGCGGCTCGTCGGCAACCGCCGCGGGCGCGGCGACTGGAGCGGCCACGGGGGCCGCGACAGACGGCCGGATGACGTCACGCGTGGTCTCCGCCGGATGCTCGTCCGCCACGTGGGTGTCGAGGTCGTGCCCCTCTGTCTGATCCGCGAGTCCATGACCGGCGTGGACGTCGACCTCGGCCGCACGTCGGCGCCGCACCGCGGGGGCGGGGGCATCTGCCTCCACCGCCGTGGTCGGAGCATCGGCGGCGGCGGCTCCCGTGCGACGGCGCCGAGGAGCGGCGGCCGGAGCGGGCTGCGCCTTTTCGGCGCGCACGCGCTTTTCGCGCTCCCATCGGGCGCGAATGCGGGAAACCTGATCGTCGGTCAGCAGCGACAAATGGCTGCGAACCGGAACGTCCATCTGGCGCAGCAGCCCGATCACCTCGTCAGCCGAGATACCGAACTCACCCGCCATGTCATGCACACGAAGCTTGCTCAACCAGTCCTCCTAACGCGAAACGCGCGTCGCGTCGCCTGCCGGGGTTGCCCCGGCCACGGCGCTACGGATACCGCGCGCCAGCGCTTGATCTACGATCCCGATCGCTGCTGTCGTATCCCTCCCGACCGCACCGCCCAGCTCGGCCGCACTCGGCCACTCCAACGTTTCGATGCGACGGGCCCGAAGGACCGGCACGACTTTCTCCAGCGAATGGCGCGAGACATCGCTCGCGACCACCGCCAGCACCACTTTTCCTTTTCCGGCTTCAATGGCGACACGTTCAGCGCCGACGACGATGAGCCGACCGCGCGCGCCGAGGCCGATGAGTCCGAGCACCTTTCGGCGCACGGTGTCGTCGAGCGTCGGCGGTGCGGTGGGGGCATCCGTCACTCGCTAGCACTCCCCGCGTCCCCTTCGTCTTCTTCCGTCGTCAGCTCATCGATGATGGACATGATCCGATCGGCTTCCTCGGGAGCGATCCCGGGCAACCGCAGGAGATCATCTCGATCGAGATTGAGGATGTCGTTCAGGGTGAAAAGACCGGCTTCCGCCAACACGGCGACGGTACCGATTTCGAGCCCTTCGATCTCGTTGAGCGGCACATCGGCCTCTACTTCCTCGGGCAGCGGCGCGAAGAGGGGCGCTTCTCCGCCCTTCTCCATCCACTCTCGGCTCGAATACAGGTCGATCTTCCATCCGGTGAGCTCAGACGCGAGCCGCACGTTCTGCCCGTTGCGACCGATCGCCAGCGACAGCTGGTCTTCGTCTACGACGGCCTGAATGGTGCGCGACAACGCGTCACTGAAGACGCGGGCCACGCGGGCCGGCGCGAGGGCCAGCTTGGCAAAGCGCTCCGGATCGGGCGACCAGGGCACGATGTCGATGCGCTCGCCCCCGAGTTCATTCACGACCGCTTGCACGCGCGATCCCTTGAGGCCGACGCACGCGCCGACCGGATCGACGGCGTCATCACGGGAGGTGACGGCAATTTTCGTGCGGCTGCCGACTTCACGCGCGGCGGCCTTGATCTCCACGATGCCCTGTTGAATCTCGGGCACTTCGAGCTTGAACAGCGCCTGCACGAACAGCGCGTCAGAGCGGCTCAGAATCAGTCGCGGGCCCTTCGGCGTGTCCTCGACACGCTTAAGGACCGCTCTGACGGGCTCACCCTGATGGTAGTGTTCGCGATGATTCTGCTCGCGATACGGGATGATGGCTTCCGCTTCGCGGAACTTGTTGAGCATGATGACCAGCTTTCCACGCTCGATCTGCTGCACCTCACCGGAGAGGAGGTCTCCGACGCGGCCGGCGAACTCATCACGAATGCGCGTCCGCTCGCCTTCGCGCACACGCTGGACGATGCGTTGTTTGGCGGCCTGCACGGCGGTGCGGCCGAATTCGTTGAAATCGACCTCGATCTCCATCACGTCCCCGATCTGAAACTCGGGGTCCATGAAACGTGCCTCTTCGAGCGGGGCCTCACGAGCCGGGTCGGTCACTTCCTCCACGACCGTCTTGAGCAGCACGATGCGGATGGCGCCCTTCTCCTCGTCGATCTCGACTTCGGCCTGCACGTTGGCCCCGTGCTTCTTGGCCAGCGCGGCATGAATGCCGTCCTGGAGAAGCCCGTGCAGTTCCTCGCGCGTGATCTGCTTGAGAATCGACAGTTCACGGAATGCTGCGAGAATTTCCGCTGGTCCGGCCATCCGTCTCCCCTATCGTTTCCAGTGAAACGCCAATCGCGCTTGGGTGACCTCGACGAGCGGGAGTTGGAACTCCCGCCCCTTCGGATCACGCACCAGCGCGACTTCGGCGCCTTCCTCGCCATCCAGCGCAAGGATCTCGACTTCCTGTTTGCCCCCCGCCAGCGCGCCGCTCGTTACCGTTGCCCGGCGTCCGACGAATCGGCGCCAATCGGCAGCGGTTTTCAACGGCCGGTCTGCGCCCGGCGAAGACACTTCCAATACGTACTGCTCTCCGACTAAGGCCTGAGCTTCCAGTCGCGCTTCGACAGCACGGGACGCCGTGGCACAGTCTTCGATCGTCACCTTCGTGCCATCGCGCCGGTCGATTCGGATCTCGAGCACCGGGCGAGAGCGTGAGCCCCCGCGTCGCAGCTCTACCAAATCGAAGCCCAGCGTGTCAAGCTCTTGTGCGACAATGGGTTCGACGATCTCGCCCACCTGCACATCTCCAGTAAGAACCAGAAAAAACCAAACACCGAAGAACAAAAAAGTGTGGGGACCATCCCCACACTTCACCCACCCGCGCTAGGCGGGCGAAAGTCACGAAGGAGTTACTACCTAGACTCGCAACGTACCCCTCACCCCTTGCAAGGTCAAGATGACTGGAGCGCAATGACACCCAACTGACGACCCGGATCTCCGCCGCGATGGCTGAAGAACCGGTCGGCGTGGCATCGGGTGCAGGCCGCGCTCGATGAAATTTGTTTGACCCCACGGCGCCAGGCCTGCTCCCGCAGCACCTCACGGACATCGAGCTGACCCTTTCCGGTTGCCGGCCGGCCGTACACCGCGCTGAGCACCTCAGGACCGACCTCGTAACACGGGCCGCAAATCGACGGACCCAGATGGACGACGCATTCATCGGCGGGGAACCCCATGGCTCCGAGCGCATCGAGACCGGCGTCCAGGATTCGCGCCGCGGTGCCCCGCCAGCCGGCATGCAGCGCGGCGACCGCCCCGCCTGGGTGGGCCAAGAACACGGGGGTGCAATCGGCGACTGTGACGGCCAGCGCCGTGCCCGGCGACTTGGTGACGTGGCCGTCGACGCCGCGAAGGCGCAGCCACCCACGCCACCCGCCGTCATGCCGTTCAACGGCCGCCCCGTGTACTTGGTGGGCTGTCGCCAGTCGTTCAATCCGTAGCGCAGCGAGTCCGTGCTGTAACCGCGCCCACCGCTCCATGACCTCGCCGACCGGCTCCACGGATCCGAGTCCGTATGACCCGTCGGCGCGCGTGGTCGTCCACGCCAACACGCCGTCGGGCATACCCGTGACCGACTCGGCCGACCCCAGCGGCATGAGCGTCATCGATTCCCCCGAGCTCAGCGTGCGCTGAGCTCGACACGCCGGATGCGGGCGCCCAGCGCGCCGAGACGTTCCTCGATCCGCTCGTAGCCCCGTTCGATCTGTTGCGCATTGTTGATGATGCTCGTGCCATCGGCGCAGAGGGCCGCGAGCAGCATGGCCATCCCGGCGCGTATGTCGGGCGACTCCACCGTGCTACCACGCAGCTTGGTGGGGCCGGACACAATGGCGCGGTGCGGATCGCACAGCACGATGCGGGCCCCCATGCTCACCAGCTTATCGGTGAAGAAGAGGCGCGACTCGAACATCTTTTCGTGCATGAGGATCATGCCGTCGCACTGCGTCGCGGTGACGATCGCGATGGACATGACGTCGGCGGGGAACGCGGGCCACGGCTGATCCTCGAGCTTCGGCACATGTCCGCCGAGGTCACTCTGTATTACGCGCGACTGTTCGGCGGGCACGATGAGGTCATCGCCGTCGATGATGCACGAAATGCCGAGGCGTTCGAACCCCATGAGCATGCTGCGCAGGTGCTCGACACCGGCGCGCTCGATTCGAATCTCGGAGCGGGTGACCGCCGCGAGTCCGATGAACGATCCGACTTCAATGTGATCGGGACCGATCTCGTGGGTGGCACTGCCCAGCGGCATCCCGCCTTCGATGGTATAGACGTTCGAGCCGATCCCGTCGATGCGCGCACCGAGGGCCACGAGGAATCGCGCGAGATCCTGCACGTGCGGTTCGCTCGCCGCGTTGCGGAGGGTTGTGCGTCCCTTGGCCGCGACGGCCGCCATGAGTGCGTTCTCGGTGGCCGTGACGCTCGGCTCATCGAGAAAGACGTCGGCGCCAGTGAGCCCCTTGGCGGTAAAGCGAAACCGCTCGCCCAATTCGTACTCAGCACCGAGCGCTTGTAGCACGTGGAAATGGGTATCGAGCCGGCGGCGTCCGATGACATCCCCACCCGGGGGCGACAGCGTCACGGTACCACAGCGCGCGAGCAGCGGCGCGGCGAGCAAGATCGAGGCCCGGATCCGCTTGCACATCGCGGGATCGAGGTCGGCCGCTTGCACCGACTTGGCATGCACCCGCAGCGAATTCGGACCGTTCCATTCGCACTCCGCACCAGTGGTGCGCACGAGTTCCACGAGCGTCTCGATATCGCGAATCCGAGGTACGTTATGCAGTTGTACGGGCTGATCGGTCAGGAGCGTGGCAGCGACGATCGGCAGCGCGGCATTCTTGTTGCCTGCTGGACGGATCGAGCCGCCGAGACGCTGACCCCCTTCGACAACGAACTGGACGGCGGACATGTGCTCGGGGTTGGACGCGGCGATTGAGCGGAGCGGTCTGGTGGAAGGATAGCAGCCGAGAAAGCGTCGCGCACGTCCCCCTTCCCGACCCTGCACGGAACCCTTAGATCACGCAGATGACCTTTGTCGGTGCGTTGTCTGCTGGAGTGGACGAGCGGCATGCTCCAGATCGTCGTGCTGCGCCTTGGGATCGGCGTGCTGATCGCGACGATTCTGCTGATCGTCTTGATTCGAGCCGGGGTGCGCAGGTTGAACGAGACGGTCGATCGGCTAGCGACAGCGACCACGCCGTTCCTGTCGAACGCGACCGCCATGGTGCCACGATTGCCGGGGGACTGGCCGTCCTCGTTGCGCTCGTGCTTTTCCCGACGGATGCGTGGGCGTGGACTCCGGGCACCCACGTCTTTCTCGGGGATGCGCTCCTTCGGAATCTGTCGTTCGTGCCGCACACGATCGCGGAGCTTCTGGCCGCTTATCCAACTGACTTTCTGTATGGTTCGATCGCGGCCGATACCAGTATCGCGAAAAAGTACGCGGAGGTCGGACGCCACTGTCATTCGTGGCGTGTCGGACTCGAGATCCATAACGAGGCGGAGCCTCCCGCATTGCGTGCGTTCGGCTTAGGGTATCTCGCTCATCTGGCGGCTGACGTCGTCGCGCACAACTTTTTCGTACCGAGACAGCTCGCCGTGACCTCCAGCACGACCGCGCTCGGTCACAGCTACTGGGAGAGCCGGATCGACACGCATCTCGGCGATCCTTGGCCGCGTCGCGCGCGCGAGCTTTTATCGGTTGACCACTCGCCAGCCGATCAGCATCTGGATCGTATTTTGAGCCCCACGCTTTTCGGAACACCGACGAATCGCCGGATCTTCCGTGGCATGGTGTATGTGACCGACAGCGATTCGTGGCAGCGCATCTTCCAGCTGGTGTCGGAGAAGAGTCGCTGGGACTTAAGTGACGCCGACGTCGGTCGCTACATGGCCCGTTCGTTCGACTACATCGTGGATCTCTTTAATCGTTGGGACCACAGCGATGCCTTCCGGTTCGATCCGTCGGGGGACGGTCCGCTGCGCGACGCGAAAAAGGTCCGTCGACAGGCGAAGCGTGAGGGGGGCGATGTCCGTGCGGCACTGGAAGCCGATCGCATGTTTGGCATGCCGACGACGGAACTCCGGCATGCCGCTTCCCTTTCGACGCCGCTGTTTACTCCGCGCGAGCGGCCAGCAGCTGATTGACTTTCTTCGGGTCGGCGGCGCCCTTCGACTTCTTCATCACCTGACCGACGAGCACGCCCTGGAGTTTGAGTTCGCCGGCCATGAACCGCGCCGCTTCGGTTGGTGATTCCGCGAAGACTTCGTCGATCCATGCGACGAGTGCGGAGTCGTCAGAGACCTTGAGCAAGCCATCACGTGTCGCGATGGCGAGCGGCTCGCTTGGCTCCCGCTCCATCATCGTGAAAATCTGACGGGCCGCGGTATTGGACACGTCGCCCCGCGCTTCCAGCGTGATGAGCGCACCCAAACGGGCGGGATCGACGGCGTGTTCGAGGAGCGAACCGCCTGACGCCTTCACGGCGGCCAGGACAGGTCCGAGCATCCAGTTGGCCGCGCGACGCGCGTCACCCGACGACGCGGCGACGGCTTCGAACCGATCGGCCAGCATGCGGTTTACGATGAGCTGATCGATATCGGCCGCCCCGAGCCCGTACTGCGTGGCGAAGCGATCGCGCTTGTCGGCGGGCAACTCGGGGAGCGCCGCCTGCTGACGCTGCACGAAGTCGTCGGTGAGCACGAGCGGGGGAAGATCCGGTTCGGGGAAATACCGATAGTCGTGACTGCCTTCCTTGCTGCGCGCGGAGCGCACCTGATTGCGCTTCTCGTCGTAGAGCAAGGTTTGCTGTTCGACGCGACCGCCGCTCTCGAGAATCGCGCGCTGGCGCGCGAACTCGACCTCGACGGCGCGCTCGGCGGACGAGAACGAATTGAGATTTTTGACTTCAGTTTTCGTGCCGAGCGCCGTCTGGCCGCGCGGGCGGATCGAGATGTTGACATCCACCCGCAGCGAGCCCTCTTCCATGTTCGCGTCGGAGACCTCGGTGTACTCGAGGATCTGCTTGAGGCGTCGGAGATAACTCACGGCGTCCGCGGCGGAGTGAATTTCGGGTTCCGATACGATTTCGATGAGCGGCGTGCCGGCGCGATTCAGATCGATTGCGGTGGCGTCGCGGAAGCGATCGTGCACGGACTTACCTGCATCCTCTTCCATGTGCACGCGATGCACACGGATGGCGCGCGGCGGCGTGGCGGTGTCATCGACGACGATCGTACCGCCGGTGGCGATAGGCTGATCGAACTGCGAGATCTGATAACCCTTGGGCAAGTCGGGATAGAAGTAGTTCTTGCGCGCGAAGACCGACGTGTTGTGCACGACGCAGCCGAGCGCGAGTGCGGCGCGCGTGGCGAGTTCGACGGCATGCGCGTTCAACACTGGCAGGGCGCCGGGCAAGCCGAGGCACACCGGACAGGTGTTCGTGTTGGGCGCTTCGCCGAAGGAGGTTGCGCATCCACAAAAGATCTTGCTGCGCGTCTTGAGCTGGCAATGCACTTCGAGCCCGATTACGAGCTCCCAGTTGATGGGCGCGCCGGCGACCGGCAATGTGGTATTCATGCGCCGCCCTCCGCTGTCAGCGCATACTCGAGCGCGGCGGCGGCCTTGAACATGGTCGCTTCGTCGAAGCGCGCCGCCATGAACTGGCCACCAACGGGAAGGCCGTCCACGAGCCCAATCGGCTGCGACATGGCCGGAATGCCGGCGAGGTTGGCCGTTACCGTGTAGATGTCGCTGAGATACATGTCGTAGGGATCGGACACCTCACCGATGCGGAACGCCGGCGTCGGCGCGGTGGGGGTGAAGAGCACGTGCACCCCGTCGGCAAAGACGCGTTCGAAATCCTGCGTAATGAGCTCGCGGACGGTCTGCGCGCGACGATAATACGCGTCGTAGTAGCCCGCACTGAGCACGTACGTCCCAAGCAGAATACGGCGCGTCACTTCCGCACCGAATCCGCCAGTACGTGTTCGCTCGTACATCTCGCGAAGCCCGTCTGCGCTGCGCCGCTGTCCATATCGGACGCCATCATAGCGCGCGAGGTTGCTGGACGCTTCGGCCGGCGCAAGGACGTAGTAGACAGGAATCGCGAGGGACGTATGCGGGAGCGACACATCTCGCACCACGGCGCCCAGCGCCCGCAGGCGTTCGAGCGACGCATCGCAGTGCGCGTGAATCCGGGGATCGAGCGCATCGGTGAAATACTCGACGGGGCGACCGACCACGAGACCGGCGAGCGGCTGTGCGTGGTCGGTGACCACCGCCGACTGCCGCAACGCGGGCACCGGCCGCTCGGAACAGGTGGCATCGTAGGGGTCGTGACCGGCGATGAGTTCGACCCCGAGCGCCGCGTCGAACACGTTTTGCGCGAACACGCCGACGTGGTCGAGCGACGAGGCATACGCAACCAACCCGAAACGACTGACCCGTCCGTAGGTGGGCTTCACCCCGACGATCCCGCAAAAGGCGGCGGGCTGGCGGACGGAACCCCCTGTTTCGGAACCGAGGGCGAGGCGGACGACGCCCGACGCGACGGCCGCGGCAGAACCGCCGGAGGACCCCCCAGGCACGCGGGAGCGATCGACGGGATTCCTGGTGGGACCGTACGCGCTGTTCTCGGTGGACGAACCCATGGCGAATTCATCCATGTTCGTCTTACCGATCACGATGGCACCGGCCTCGCGCAGCTTTCGCACGGCGGTGGCCTCGTACGGGCTCACGTATCCCTCGAGGATGCGAGAGCCGCAGGTAGTCGGCAGCGTGAGGGTGGCGAGATTGTCCTTGATGGCGACCGGCACACCGGCCAGATCCGCCGTGAGCGACGCCGTCGTGTGTGGCGTGGCGGCGATCGACGCGGCGGCCGTGAGCGAGCCCTCACGATCGACCGACAAGAAGGCGTTGAGGCCCGTGGGTCCGGCGTCGACGGCATCGTATTGCAACCAGGCCGCCTTGACCGAGTGGGCCTTCAGCGATTCCACGCTCATGCGTCTCCCTCGCCGTCGGATGCGCTGGCCGAGGCCCCCGCATCACCGTGCGTCGCCAGCCGCGGAACCAGAAAGAACCCATCGCGAGTGGCCGGCGCGAACAGTTCGCGTGCTCGCCGGAGCGCGACCGGCGGCGCGTCATCGGCGCGCAGCGGCATTCCGGCCACGGTGCGCGCACTCAGGTCGGCGGGCATGGTGGCTTGTTGCAGGGCATCGATGTGCTGCAGGATGCCGTTCAGTTCCGCCACGAGCCCGGGCAGGCGCGTGTCGTCGATCGCGAGGCGCGCGAGTTGCGCGACATGGAGCACATCTTCGTTGGTGACCGACACCTACTCCCACCCGCGTTCGAGTTTGGCCTGCGCCAGCACCAGTGTTTTCCGCCCGATCTCTTCGTCTTCAAAGTCGATGCGTACCTTCAGGTCGCGTCCACTGCCGGTGAGTTCGGCGATGGTGCCCGAACCGAACTTGGCGTGTCGCACCTTCGCGCCGACCGCGAACATCGGCGCATCTTGCGACTCGTCTTCCGGTTCGATGGGACGATCCCGGCGGGCGGGCGCGGAGAATGCGCCCGCGTTTTTTCCGAACGACGAGTTGCCGGCGCCATACGCTGCGCTGCCATACGGTCCACCGGATCGCTTCGCTCCGCCACCGCCACCGCCGCTTCCGTTGTAGCTGCTGCGTCCCCAGCCATCGTCCGCGTCGCGCCCGGACTGCCCGCCACCGATCGAGGCAAAGCCACCGCGTCCCTCGGACTTGGCGCGGGCCGTCTTCTGTCGTTCGGCGAGCGAGATCGTGACCTGCTTCAGGAAGCGCGACGGCATCGAGAACATCATCTCGCCGTTGCGGCGGCGCTGCTCGGCGCAGGTGAGATACAGTTTCGTTTCGGCGCGTGTGATGCCGACGTAGAACAGGCGGCGCTCCTCCTCGAGCTGGCTCGGATCCTCGGCGGCGCGCGCCAGCGGGAAGAGTCCATCCTCGAGTCCGGAGACGAACACGACGGGAAATTCGAGTCCCTTCGCATTGTGCATGGTCATGCAGGTCACGGCGTCGGCGTTCGGATCGAGCTTGTCGATCCCGGCCACCAGCGTGGATGACTGCAAGAAGTGATCGAGCGGCGTGAGTCCGACTTCCCCACCTTCATCGGCGACGACTTCCGCGGCGCCGGCGATGAGTTCGCGCACGTTTTCGATGCGCTCCTGCCCTTCCGGTCCTTCGGCGCGCAGATGATCGGCGTACTTGATCGAGGCGGCGAGATCGCGCAGCAACTCGTCGACGGCGGAATCGACGGCGGCCGTTTGTAACCGTTGCACGAGCGACACGAAGTCGGCAAGTGCCGTGCGCGCCGCTGGCCGCAGCTCGGCGACGACGTCGGTGCGCGATGCTATCGTGAGCAGGGGCACGCCTTCCCGCTGCGCGCGTTCGACCAGCAGGGTGATGGTGGCGTCACCGAGGCCGCGCTTGGGTACGTTGACCGCACGCCGGAAGGCCTCGTCGTCGGCGGGATTCGCCACCAGCTTGAGGTACGCCATGATGTCGCGGATTTCGCGACGATCGTAGAAGCGGACCGCACCAACGAGGCGATACGGGATGTTTCGGCGTCGGAATGCGTCCTCGATCGCGCGGCTTTGCGCATTGGTGCGATACAGGACCGCGCAGTCGCGCCGCGAAAGATCGGAGCGCGACATGCGCGCCGTGATGGTGTCGGCGATAAAGTCGGCTTCGTCACGCTCGTCGAGCGCCTCGACGAGCGTGACCGTTTCGCCGGCTGGCCGCGTGGCGCGCAGCGTCTTGCCGCGTCGTTCCGTATTCTCGGCGATCACGGCGTTGGCGAGCGCGAGAATGTTCGGCGTAGAACGGTAGTTCTCTTCGAGGCGCACGATGCGCGCGCCTGAGAAGGCGCGTTCGAAGTCGAGGATGTTCCGGATGTCGGCGCCCCGCCATCCGTAGATGGACTGATCGTCGTCACCGACGACCATCACGTTGCGATAGCCTCCGCCGATGAGCTGCACGAAGCGGAACTGCGCGGCG
>NSHR01000021.1 GCA_002737115.1 Gemmatimonadota bacterium
AGATCGGGATTGAACCGATGACCGCCCGATTACGAATCGGGTGCTCTACCACTGAGCTACTGTGGCGTTCGATCTCACGGTGAGGTGCCGTGTCCTGCTATCGCGCGGTAAACAGTGCCCTCGCGCGGACTCGAACCGCGACGCCGTTAAGCACTACCACCTCAAAGTAGCGTGTCTACCAATTCCACCACGAGGGCGCACAACACCTGCGGACTACATCTGTGTTCGCGGAAACTCCACCAGCAGCAACCTCCCAAACATCCGCGGAACAACGGGAGCGACGGGGCTCGAACCCGCGACCTCTCGAGTGACAGTCGAGTGCTCTAACCAAACTGAGCTACGCCCCCAACAACATCCTGCCCCTGCGTGTACACCTGCGTATGCACCTGCGTATGCACCTGCGTATGCACCTGCATCAGCCAGCCCCAGAGGGAGCTGATAGCTCCAACGGGAATCGAACCCGTCTCTCAACCTTGAAAGGGTCGTGTCCTAACCGATAGACGATGGAGCCAAAGCCTACGTCGTGCGTGTCCTGCAACCCGCCTGCTACACCAGCACCTTCAGTAGCGGTAACGGGATTCGAACCCGTGTTCCAGCCTTGAGAGGGCTGTGTCCTAGTCCCCTAGACGATACCGCCGTCGGCAGTCGCCGAAGGCGACATGCCGACGGCGGTGATGCTACGTCCTGTCGTGATCGCTGTTCGCGATCACTCCCTGCTCCGTTCGCCTGGCGGCGTCCGGCCTACGTCGTACTCCTTACCCCATACTCCCGACTTCTGGAGAACAGGCCCGGAGGGAATCGAACCCCCAACCGCCGGTTTTGGAGACCGGTGCTCTACCAATTGAGCTACGGACCTCCTGAAGCGCCGCGTCTCACTGGCGCGTTCAGTGCGACCAGGGTGACCGACGGGAATTGAACCCGCAACCCCCGGAATCACAATCCGGTGCTCTAACCAATTGAGCTACGGCCACCATCGACGAACGCGCGTATGCCCGCCTACCACGTTCGAAGCCAACTTTTTCCCGATTATCATCGAGGATGACAACCGACGGGAGACGCAAACGGTAACCAGACGAAAGACCGATTGCAAGCGGGGCCGCCGTACTTGGCCCTGACTTTCTTCACCCGTCGAACGGTCAGTCCTTCGCGCGCTCCAGATACTCGCCCGTCGTGGGATTCACGCGGACACGCGTGCCTTCTTCGACGAACTCCGGCACGTTCACCGTGACGCCGTTCGACAACTTCGCCGGCTTCGACGACGCCGTCTTGGTGGCACCACGCACCACCGGCGCCGTTTCCACGATCTCGAAGATCAGCGAGTTCGGCAGCTCGATGCCAATGGGACGACCGTTGTAGTACTCGGCCAAAATCTTCATGCCCGGCTGCATCCACGGCGCCGAATCCCCGAGCGCCTCTTCATCCATCTCGATCTGATCGTAGTTCGAGATGTTCATGAAGTGGAACACGTCGCCGCCCTGGTACATGAACTCCAGTTCCTGCGTTTCCATGTCCGCCTTCACGATCGTGTCCGCCGCGCGGAACCGATGCTCGAAGTTCGAACCCGTACGCAGGTTCTTCAGCTTCGCCTGCACCATGGCACGCAGGTTTCCGGGCGTGTGGTGACGGAACTCGACGACACGGCACGGATCGTTCTCGAACACGAGAACCATGCCACGTCGGATCTGGGTCGCAGAAAAGGCCATGCGAACGACACCTTCGAACAGGGGACATCGGGGGCGAGCCCCCGCAGGATACCAGCTGGAATACCGCACGGGCCCCGAACACCGGACAGCACACCACCGGTGATCCAAGACTGCGCAGCCTTGAAAAATAACCTGACCGCCTCATCACCGGAAGGGACCCCGCTAGGGGCTCCACGGGCGCCACAGGCGCCACGGCGGCCACCGACGCCGCCGGTATCCGTCACCCACCGGCCAGTTTCGCCAGCAGCGGCGACAACCCACGCCACACCGTCTCGGCCACTCGCTGCGACCCTTCCACGTTCGGATGAATGCCGTCGGCCTGATTGAGCCGCGCCTCGCCCGCGACGCCCTCCAGCAGAAACGGCAGTAGCGTCACGCCGGTCGCCGTAGCCGCCCGCCCATAGGCCTGGTGAAAACGCTTGGTGTAGCTCCCCCCGAGATTGGTGGGCGCCTCCATCTGCATCAGCACCACCCCCGCCTCGGGCCGCTGCGTGCGCACCACCTGCACCAGCGCCACGATGTTGGCATACGTCGAGTCGGGGTCCACCCCGCGCAATCCGTCGTTCGCCCCCACCTCAAGGACCACCAGCGACGCCGGCTGATCGAGCACCCAGCCGGCCCGACGCAGAGCACCCGCCGAGGTCTCCCCGCTCAGTCCGGCGTTCACGATGCGCACCGCATATCCCGCCGAATCCGCCTTCCGCTGCAGCAGCGCCGGATAGGCCAGCTCCGGGTCGAGTCCGAGCCCCGCCGTGAGACTCGTCCCCAGCAACACCACCCGCGACAGCCGCGAGCCTTCGGCCCCCTTCGGGGTATCGGCCCGACCGGCGGCGGATTGCGACGCCGCAGTTGCCGCCGCGCCCGTCTCCCGGGTTCTTTCTCCCATCACCGATCCGCGCCCGGCTGAATCCGAACGACCGGCGTCGCCGTTAGTGCCACAGGCTGTCCCCAATGCCGTGAGGGCGACGAGTACCGCACTTGTCGCCCATCGACCGACTTCCCTCTTCTGTTCCAATCGCATGCTCGTTGCCCGTGGGTTAACCAAGGAATACCAGAGTGGCACGCAGCGCCTCACGGTGCTGCGCGACGTGTCGTTCGACGTGCCGCAGGGCGCGTTCGTCTCAATCGTCGGGCCGTCCGGCAGTGGGAAGACCACCTTGCTCGGACTGCTCGCCGGGCTTGATACCCCGTCACAGGGCACAGTGTCGCTCGATGGCGAAGAATTCGGAAGTCTCGACGAAGATCGTCGCGCCAAGCTGCGTGGCGAAAAGGTCGGCTTCGTGTTCCAGAGCTTCCAGCTGATTCCCACGCTGACCGCGCTCGAAAACGTGCAGGTGCCGCTCGAGCTCTCCGGTGCGGTGTCCGCCAAGGAGGCCACCAGCCGCGCCCGCGACCTGCTTACCCGTGTGGGGCTGGGCGATCGCACGCACCATTTTCCGCAACAGCTTTCGGGCGGCGAGCAACAACGCGTGGCGCTGGCCCGCGCCTTCGTGAACGAGCCCCGCATTCTCTTCGCCGACGAGCCCACCGGCAACCTCGACGGCACGACCGGCGAGCGAATCGTCGAACTGCTGCAGGCCCTCAATCGCGAGCGCGGCTGCACCATCGTGCTCGTCACCCACGACATCACGCTCGCCGCCCGGACCCAGCGTACCATCCGGTTGCGCGACGGCGTCGTGGTGGAAGACATCATGCACGTGCCGTCCGCCGCTCCGTCCGCCTCATGACGACGCAGGCCCTGCTCCGCCTCGCGTGGCGGGAAAGTCGCACGGCCCGTCGTCGGCTCGCCCTCTACATGTCGTCCATCGCCTTCGGCGTCGCCGCCCTCGTGGCGATCGACTCGTTTGCGGGCAACGTCACGCGTTCCATCCGGGAACAGTCGCGCACCCTGCTGGGTGGTGACATGGCGCTGCAAGCGCGCGCCGCCTTCCCCGCGGTCGTCGACAGCCTGCTCGATTCGCTGCGCGCCGACCAGATCGCCACGTCGCGCGTGACGACGTTCGCCAGCATGGCGTTGGCCGAACCGTCGGGCGGTACCCGGCTCGTGCAGGTGCGTGCGGTCTCGCCCGGCTATCCGTTTTACGGCGAGATCGAAACCGTGCCCGCGCAGGGCTGGGCGCGCGTGCACACCGAAGCGATTGTGTTCGTGGACCCGTCGCTGCTGGTGGCGCTCGACGCCAGTGTCGGGGATTCGCTCCGGCTCGGACAGAAGATGTTTCAGATCGCGGGCACGCTCGGCAACGTTCCCGGCGACGCCGGCATTACGGCAGTGATCGGGCCGCGCGTGTACCTGTCCGACAACTGGCTCGACGCCACCGCGCTGCTCACATTCGGCAGCCGCGCCGAGTACGACGTGGTGCTTAAACTGCCCGCGTCGTTGGCTACGACGGCGGCCGCGAAGACGATGGCGCGTGATCTCCGTCGTCGAATCGATCCGAAAGCCGCCGCGCTGCAGGAGGCGCAGGAAGCGCGCGGAGAAGAACGTCGTGGTCCGGGCGGCGACGACGAAGCGCCACCGGCCGACACGTCGGCGAAGGTCGTCGCGGCCGCTCCCGATTCCGCGTCCGGCTCCGCCTCCCGCCTCGTGTCCGGCGCCGCCCGCACCCGCGTGCGCGTGCGCACCGTGGCCGATACCGAGCGCGATTTCACCGAGTCGGTGGCCCGCCTCGCCGACTTCCTCAGCATCATCGGCCTGATCGCACTGTTGCTGGGCGGCATTGGCGTCGCCAGCGGCGTGAACGCCTTCGTCTCGGCCAAGATCGACACCGTGGCCGTATTGCGATGCCTCGGTGCCACCAGCCGGCAGGTGTTGGCGCTGTACGTCGTGCAGTCTGCCGCGATGGGCCTGGTCGGTGCCGTTGCCGGCACGCTGCTTGGTGTCGCGGTGCAGTTCCTGCTGCCGGGGGTGGTGTCGGATTTCCTGCCCATCGATGTGGAACTGGCCCTCGAGCCACGGCCGCTGCTGCTCGGCCTCGCCACCGGCGTGTGGGTGTCGCTGGTGTTCGCGATGCGGCCGCTGCTCGCCCTGCGTCGGGTGTCGCCGCTGCAGGCCATTCGCCGCGAACTGGACAACACGGCCCTGCCCCGCGAGTGGAACGACCCCGCGCGACTCACCGTGGATGCACTGTTGGTGGGCAGCATCATCGGCATCGTCGTGTCGCGCATTGGCAATGTGCGCCAAGGGCTTTACATCAGCGCGGCGATCGGTGGCGCCGTGTTGGTGCTGTGGATCGCCGCCACGCTGCTGATTGCAGCGGCGCGCCGCAGTACGCGGCCGTCGTGGCCGTTCGAATTGCGTCAGGGCATCGCCAACTTGCATCGTCCGGCGAATCAGACGCGCGCGGTCACGCTCGCGCTGGGCTTCGGCGCGTTTCTGCTCAGCACCGTGTATCTGGTGCAAGCGAATCTGCTAAGTCGCGTGCAAGCCACCTCCGCTGGGTCGGCCGGCAACCTGCTGTTCTTCGACGTGCAGGATGATCAGGCGGCACCGTTGGATTCTCTGTTGCGTGCGCGTCAACATCCGATCGTGCAGCAAACCCCCGTCGTCACCATGCGCATCGATGCGCTGAACGGACGGAGCGTGTCGGCGCTGATGGCCGACACCAGCGGCCGCCGCGCCGGGTGGGCGCTGCGCCGCGAATATCGCAGCACCTATCGCGACTCCATTGTGGGCTCGGAAGAATTGGTGGCCGGCACCTGGTTTGCCGACTCAGCCACCCGGGCGAAAGCGCGCATCGCCAACCCGGATGCGCCGTTCGAGGTGTCGCTCGAGCAGAATCTCGCGACGGATCTTGGCGTGGTGCTGGGCGACACGGTCACGTGGAATGTGCAGGGCGTACCGATCACCACCGTGGTGACCAGCTTCCGCACCGTGAACTTCGCGCGCTTCGAGGCCAACTTTTTCGTGGTGTTCGCCCCCGAGGCACTGCGTCGCGCGCCACAACAGTTCATCGTCGTCGCGAACGTCCCGTCGGGCCCCGCGATTGCCGCCGTGCAACGGGACATCGTGCGGCGCTTCCCGAACATCTCGAGCGTGGACTTGACGCTGGTGCGTCAGACGATCGGGGCGATCGTGGACAAGGTCACGCTCGCGATCCGCTTTCTGGGCTTGTTCTCGCTGGCGATGGGCGTGCCCGTGCTCTTCAGCGCGGTCGCAGCCACGCGACGGGCCCGACTACGCGAGGGCGTGCTGTTGCGCACCCTCGGCGCCTCACGGGCGCAGGTGGCTCGCGTGCTGTTGGCCGAGTACGGCGCGCTGGGGGCACTCGGTGCGCTCACCGGCATGGTGCTGGCCTTCGCCGGCGCGTGGGGGCTTACACGATTCGTGTTCGAGGATCCGTTCGATCCCGCCGTTGGTCCAACGTTCGTGATCGCCGCGGGCATGCTGCTGCTCACGATGGCGATCGGTCTACTCACGAGCCGCGACGTGTACAAAGAAACGCCGATGGCGGCGATCCGCGAAGCCTGACGAAGATGGGACGCGCACACCACGGTGACGTGGGCTTCGACGACGCACCGACCGGCTCTCAACGCCCCGCTGCGCCAACGGGTACGGCACGTCGAGCCACCGATGGCCGACCGGCATCGGAAGCAGGAGCGCGGGGGCCGCGTGGGCCTGATCGTGGCGGGGGTCGCGACGGCCGTGGCGGACGAACGTCGGCGAGCGCCTGCGGTACCGCTCGACGTCGACGCATATTGCGGTACTGATGCGGAAAGATCCCAGACGTTTCCCGATGCGTTATACGATGCGTTATACGATGCGCTATACGATGCGGTACGCGATGCGACCTGTGACCACGCGGGTGACGGTATGACCTCGCCCGCCCCGCAAGGCGCGGCGGCAGCGCCGCACGACACCGTCCTGCTCGTGGGGCCGGGGTGGCTGGGCAAGGTCACCGCGGTGCGGTTGGCGGCGCGAGGCGCCACCGTGGCCACGCTCCAGCGCAGCGTTCCCGTTTCCACCAGCCCCGACGTCGTGGCGTTGACCGGGGACATCGCCGACGCGGCGCGCGGACCGGAGCAACTGGCGACATTAGTGGCCGTCGTTCGCGCCGCCCTCCCGGCACGCATCGACCATCTGGTGGTCTGCATCGCCCCGTCACGCGCCCGCGGCGACGACTACGGCGTGTATCCGCAGGCCGCCGCCGGTGCCGCGGCGTTGGCGAACGCCCTGCACATCCGATCGGTGCTTTATGTATCCAGCACCGGCGTGTACGATCGGCAGGACGGCAGCGAAGTGACCGAGCAGAGTGCGATCACCCCGCACGACGCGCGGGTGCAGGCGTTGTACGACGCCGAGCAGCGCATCGCGACGGTGGCGCACCATGCCGACGCGACCGTGCACATCGTGCGGGCGGCCGGGCTCTACGGGCCAGCGCGCGATCCGATGGCGCGCTTCGTCGACCCCGCCTTCGTGTCCGGCGATGTGTGGTGCAACTTCTCGTGGCGCGACGATGTGATCTCAGCGATCGCTCATCTGCTGCGGCACGACCGCGCGCTGGGCGTCCGCATTTTCAATTGCACCGATGGGAGCCCGCTGCGCGCGACCGCCATCGCGTCCACGCTCACCGGTCGCGTCGTGCACAGGCCCGAGGAGCGCGCCGCTATCGATCGGTCCGCACCTGTCCGCAGTGGCCGCAGTAACCAACGCATCAACATCGACGCCTTGCTGGCCACCGGATGGCGTCCCGCGGCGCCGACGGTGTACGACGGACTCCGGCTACTCGGCCATCAGGTGCCGCACGCCGCGGCGGCGTCGTGAGCACGATGGGTGCGCAGCCCTACGGGCCACAAACGGTCGCCATTCGCGGATTTCTCGTGCGCCTGGCCGGCCTCGGCACCACCGATCGGGCGGCTGTTGTGGCGCGCTTCGAGACCATCGCCCGCACCCGCGACTACGAGGCCGCCGATGCGCGCCTGGGGGACGTGATTAAGCGAAGCGGACGTGAAGAGGCCCGTGACGCGCTCAGCGGCCCGCTCCTGCAGCTCATGAAGCGGCCGATGCCGGATACCTCAACGGACGCGGAGATTGAACTCGAGCCCATCGCCGAGCCGGCATTGGCCGCCCTGCTGGCATTGATGGTGCGCGACCTGCTCGATGACGCGACCGTGCGACTGCTGACCGACGCGTTCACGGACACGATTCCGGTGGGCTGAACGACCCCACCGTCGCGTCGTGTCAGGACACCGTATCGGCGCGCGGCTCGGCGGCCAGCGTGAAGCGCGGGATGATCGCTTCGAACGACGAGCCATCGTCGCGCACGAAGCGATACGCACCCTCCATCCATCCCAACGGCGCTTTCAGTACGCAGAACGAGCGGTACTCGTGCACTTGGCCCGGCAGCAGATGCGGCTGTTCGCCAACGACCCCTTCCCCTTCCACCACCGTATCGCCCACCGACTCATCGTGAATCAGCCAGCGACGCGTACGCAACTGCGACGCCTGTTCCCCGACGTTCTCGATGCGGATGTGATAGGCGAACACGAACTGGCCCAACATCGGGTTCGAGCGGTCGCCCAGATACGACGGGCGCACCGTAATGCGAATGCCCGAGGTCATGCGGTAGTAGAACGGAATGGGATCAGGGTGCATCAACACGGCCTCGAGCGGGGGTCGACCGCGAACCGGACACACCGGTGCGCGTCGGGAACGTAACGGAGACAGGTGGGCTCTCGGTACCCACGCGATTGAGCGACACGACCGATAGGGAGGTCGGCGACGTGCCGGTGGGAATGGCCCATGACGTCGTAGACCCCGAAACCACCATCGTAATCCAGGCCGTATCGGTGCGCAGGCGAATGGCATACTGCCACGGGACGGCGGTGCCGACGGTACGCAGCACCAGGCGGGTGCCGGCGGCGGTTTCCGCCAATCGCGCCGTGGGCAGCGGCGGAGCGGGCGCCGTGAGCCACGGCGTGGCCGGCACGAGCGCTGGCGCGGCGTAGGGCCCGGCCAACAGCGAGTCGTTCATGCCGGCCTGATTGGTCAGAAACGACTTCATGCTGAAGTGCACATTCCCGGTGGCTCCCACCTGCCCCCGCGTGACTCGAATTTGCTCCACGAGCTCGCTCACGGGGAAGGCACCCGAGCCCACGCCGCCGGCACGCGATGTGAAGTTGCCGGGCCACATGTGCCGACCCATCACGTTCTCTCCCACCCACCACTCGAGCAAGGCCGGATACGCCTGCTCACGCCTCGTGGTGGGCCAGTACAGCTGCGGCGTGAAGTAGTCCACCCATCCCTCGCGCAGCCACTTCCGCGCGTCGGCGTGCAGCTGCTCGTACGCATCGAAGCCGCGCACCTGCGCCGGAAATCCGGGACGCCAGATACCAAAGGGGCTGATGCCGAAACGCACCCAGGGTTTGGCCTTGTGAATCCCGGTGTGCAGCTCCTCGACCAAGAGATCGACGTTACGTCGACGCCAATCGGGGCGTTTGAGCGTCCCCCCCTTGGCACGATAGCGCTTGAAACTGCGATCGTCGGGGAAGGCGATGGCGCGGCCGCGCTTGTCGGTTGCCGGATACGGATAGAAGTAATCGTCGAGGTGAATGCCATCGACGTCGTACCGCTTCACCACATCGAGCACCACGCGCAGCGTCCGCGCGCGCACCGCCGGCTCACCCGGATCCATCCACAGGTAGCCCGCATACGGCTTCACGAGCGACGGATTCGTACGCGCTATGTGCGTCTTCGCCAGCGGCGACTTGGCGTCGGTGTGACGGGCGCGATAGGGATTGAACCACGCATGCAACTCGAGGTTGCGGGCGTGCGCTTCCGTGATGGCGAAGGCAAGCGGATCCCAGAACGGCACCGGCGCGCGTCCTTGTGCGCCGGTGAGATATTCGGACCACGGTTCGATCTTCGACGCGTACAGCGCGTCGGCCGCGGGACGAATCTGAAAGAGCACCGCATTTAACTTCAGCGCCGCGGCGCGGTCGAGCAGCGCAATGAGCTCGGCCTGCTGTTCAGCGGTGGACAGCGTGCGCTTGGAGGGCCAGTCGATGTTGGCCACCGACGCCACCCAGACACCACGGAACTCGCGCGCTAACGGCGGCGCCTCGGCGCTTACGACGGGACGGACACGTGCTGGTGTGGCCGGCGCCATACGACCCGGGGCGTTCGCACGCGACGGCTCCGGTCGAGCGGACGTGGAGGGCTCGGTGGGAGTGGGGATCGGCGCCGTAGACCGGCACCCGAATACAGTGAACAGCGCCAGCATGGCGCCGTTGGCGACCAGTGCCCGCCGACGCCTCACGCCAACTCCTTCAACATGGCATTCAGCACCGCCCCCGCGCGCTGGGCTGCCACGGCAATGCGCGCCTCGGACTGAATGAACGAAATGCGAAAGAACCCTTCTCCACCGGCGCCGAAGCCGGAGCCGGGGAGCACGATCACGCCGGCGTCTTCGCGCAGTCGATCGGCGAACGCCGCACTGGCGATGCCCTCGGGCAACGGCATCCACAGGTACATCGTGGCGCGCGGCACGTCGGCGGCAAAGCCGTGGGCGCGGAACGACGCGACCGCGGCATCACGGCGCGACTGAAACACCGCCACGTTCTGCGGTACGAACTCCGCCCAGCTCTCGATGGCCGCCACGCCAGCCGCCTGAATGCCCATGTACTGCCCGGTATCCGTGAACGCCTTCACCTTGGCGAGCGCCGTGGCAATCTCCGGCTTCGCGACCGCCCAGCCACAGCGCCAGCCGGTCATGTTGTACGTCTTCGACAGCGAGTGGAATTCGATCGCCACCTCACGTGCGCCGTCGATCTCGAAGATGCTGGGCGGTACGTATCCATCGAAGCCCATCTCGGAGTACGCATTGTCGTACACCAGCAGGATGTCGCGTTTCCGGCACACCTCGACCACCCGCTCGAGATAGTCGCGCGGCGCGATCGCCGCGGTCGGATTGTTCGGGTAATTGAGGTACAGAATCCGTGCGCGCGACAATACGTCCGCCGGGATCTCGTCGAGATCCACCAGAAAGTTCGTGCGCGGCCGCAGGGCGTAGACATACGGCGTGGCATCGCTGAGCAGCGTGCCACCGAGATACGCTTGATAGGCGGGATCGGGAATGATCGCCACATCACCCGGGCCGGCGAAGGCAAAGGCGATGTGCGCGAGTCCTTCCTTGCTGCCCAGCAACGGCACGATCTCGCTCATCGGATCCACGCGCTGCCCGAAGCGCGTGTGCATCCAGGCGGCGATCGCCTCGCGGTAGCGCACCAGCCCCAGCCCGAATCCGTAGCGCTGCATGGCTGGTACCTCAGCCGCCCGCTGCAGCGCGGAGACCGCGCCCGCGGGTGGCGCGAGATCCGCGTCGCCCGCGCCGAGATCGATGACATCGACGCCGGCTTCGATCAGGGCCTTCTTGCGCCCGGGAATGTGCGCGAGCGGATACGCGGGAAACGACGAAAAGCGTTTGGACAGGCGCGGCATGACCGTGGGWCGGGAGTTGAGATCGGCGTTACGACGTGGGCGGACTGTACTGCGCATGCTGCGCATCGATCCAGCTCTTGTGGTACGCCGGGTCTTCGATCGCCATCGCGAGCTTGGCAACCTTGAGCGGCTTGAAGCTGTCCATCATCACGGCGAGTTCGTTGGTGTACTTCGCCCCGATCGAGGCTTCCGTGCGCCCCGGATGCGGGCCATGCGCCAGCCCGTCCGGATGATGCGTAATCGAGCCGTACTCGATGCCCTTGCGGCTCATGAACTCACTCGACGCATAAAACAGCACTTCGTCCGAATCGACGTTGCTGTGGTTGTACGGCGCCGGAATCGCCTCGGGGTCAAAGTCGTAGGGACGTGGGCAAAACGAGCAAATCACGAATCCATCACCCTGAAACGTCTGGTGCACCGGGGGTGGCTGGTGAATGCGCCCCACGATCGGTTCAAAGTCATGGATGTTGAAGATCCACGGATAGAAACATCCGTCCCATCCCACCACGTCGAACGGATGGTGATCGAGGACGAGTTCGTTGAGCGCGTCATACTGTTTCACGAGAATCGGGAAGTCGCCCATCTCATCGTGCGGTGCAAGCTGCATGGGGCGGCGAATATCACGCTCCGAGAACGGCGCGCCCTCCAGCATCTGCCCGAAGTTGTTGCGATAGCGCGAGGGCACGCGAATGTGGCCGCGGCTCTCCATCACCAGCAGCTTGGTGGCGCCGGCAGCGAGATCGTGGCGCCAGCGATGCGTGATGTTGCGATGAATCACCACGTAGTCGCCCGACTTGTACGGCAACTCACCGTATACCGACTCCAGAACACCGGAGCCCTCTACCACATACACGACTTCATCCGCCTGGGAGTTACGAAAGAAGTGCGTGTCGTTCGTGTCGGGCTCGACATACAGCATCACGATGTCGCTGTTGAACAGCAGCGGCATGCGATCGAGCGTGGCCGACCCACCGGTGGTCACGCGCGACGTGAGGAAGTGCCGATGGCGCAGCGACGTTTCCGTATCGGCTTCCAGCACGAAGTCGCGCACCTTGCGCGCCGACTTGTACGTGGTGGGCGGATGCGTGTGATAAAGCAGCGACGAGGTTCCCACGAACCCCTCGTGCCCCATCAATTCCTCGGCGTACAGTCCGCCATCGGGACGGCGAAAGACGATGTGTCGCTTACGCGGCACGGAGCCCAGCTGATGGTAGAACGGCATGGATTCCTCAGAGGTTGCCGCGGAGTTCCTGTTCGCGCTCGATGGCTTCGAACAGTGCTTTGAAGTTCCCCTTTCCGAAGCTCTTGGCGCCCTTTCGCTGAATGATCTCGTAGAACAGCGTGGGGCGATCTTCCACGGGCTTCGTGAAGATCTGCAGCAGGTATCCGTCGGGATCGCGATCCACCAGAATACCAAGAGCGGCCAGCGCGTCGATGTCTTCGTCGATCTTCCCTACGCGCTCCTGCAACTCCGCATAGTACGACGTGGGAACCGTCAGGAACTCCACGCCGCGATCGCGCAGGGTCGCCACGGTGGTGAGAATGTCGTCGGTGGCCAAGGCCAGATGCTGCGCGCCCGGCCCGCCATAGAAGTCGAGATACTCTTCGATCTGCGACTTCTTCTTGCCCGACGCCGGCTCGTTGATCGGAAACTTGATCTTGTCATCGCCGTTGGCCATGACCTTCGACATGAGCGACGAGTACTCGGTGCTGATGTCGTCGTCGTCGAAGGTCATGAGATTGCGGAAGCCCATCACGGTGGCGTAGTAGTCGACCCAGCGATTCATCTGGCCAAGTTCGACGTTGCCGACGCAGTGGTCTACGTACTTGAGGCCGACGCTCGCGGGTTGGTAGCGCGGCGAGATTTCGCGGAAACCCGGCAAGAAGAAGCCGCGATAGTTGCGGCGCTCCACGAGCGAATGAATCGTGTCGCCATAGGTGCCGATGGCGGCGATGATCACTTCACCGTGTTCATCGCTGAACCGCTGCGGCTCCTGAATCGCGATGGCGCCACGTGCGACCGCGATCGCATAGGCGGCGCGGGCGTCGTCGACCCAGAGCGCATAGTCGCGCACGCCGTCGCCGTGCTTGTGCACGTGCGCGGCAATCGGCGAGTCAGGCTGGAGCGCCGTGGTCAGCACAAGGCGGATCTTCCCCTGCTGCAGAAGATAGCTGGCGCGGTCGCGCACGCCAGTTTCCGGGCCGCGGTACCCGACGAGCTGATAGCCGAACGCCGAGCGGTAGTAGTGGCTCGCCTGCTTGGCGTTGCCGACATAGTACTCGAGGTAGTCGGTGCCGTTGATCGGGAACGCATCGTGCGCGATCCCCTGTTCGGGGAGAGTCATGGTCGCCATGGAGCAGACCTCAGTTGTGATGGATGGACAGTCGGACACGCGAAATCGGACCGACGGCAGGCAGCCATCTCGAACTCAGATATGCGAACGCGGCAGCGCGCCGATCCAGGCGCGTTGCCGTTCATCCTCAGCGAGCGGGGGGTAGCACATACTGAAAGATAACCTCCGCGGCCGCCCTCGGGGCTAGAACCGGAGCTCCGGGAGGTCCCGGAACAGCGCGAGCGCCGCCGGGTTGGCCAAGGCCTCGGCGTTCTTCACCGGTCGGCCGTGCACCACATCGCGGACCGCGAGTTCCGTGATTTTGCCGCTGATCGTCCGTGGGATGTCGGCGACCGCCACGATCACCTTCGGCACGTGATGCGGGCTGGCGTGCTCACGGATGCGCTGGCGGATCGCCCGCTGAAGTTCGTCGGTCAGCCGTTCGCCCTCGCGCAGGCGCACGAACAGCACAACGCGTGAATCGTCGCCCTCAAGGCCGAGTCGCTGCTCGATCACCAGTGACTCCAGCACCGCCGGAATCTGCTCGACCTGCCGATAAATCTCCGCCGTGCCGATGCGCACGCCACCGGGGTTCAGGGTGGCGTCGCTGCGGCCGTGAATGGTCAGGCCGTCATGCGCCGTGATCTCCGCCCAGTCGCCGTGGCGCCACACCCCGGGGAAGTGCTCGAAATACGCGGCCCGGTACAGGGTACCGTCGGGATCATTCCAGAAGGCCACCGGCATGCTGGGAAACGGCTTCGTGCAGACGAGCTCACCCGGCGTTTCGCGCACGGGCGTGCCCTCGTCGCCGAACACCTCCACCGCCATGCCGAGCCCGCGCATCTGCAGCTCGCCGCGGTACACCGGCCCGGCGGGATCGCCCAAGGCGAAACAGCTCACGATGTCGGTGCCGCCGCTGATGCTGGCCAACCGTACGTCCGACTTGATCTGGGCATATACGAAATCGTAGCTGTGCGCCGCCAGCGGGCTGCCGGTGGACAGGATCACGCGCAACGCCGACAGGTCGCACTGGGCACGCGGCTGCACGCCTTCCTTCTCGAGCACGGCCAGATACTTGGCGCTCGTGCCGAAGACCGACACACGCTCCGTCGACGCCATGCGCCAGAGGATGTCGGCCGACGGGGCCAGCGGCGCGCCGTCGTACAGCACGATCGTACTGCCCGTGGCCAACGCCGACACCAACCAATTCCACATCATCCACCCGCAGGTGGTGAAGTAGAAGATCGCGTCGTCTGGGCCGAGGTCGGTGTGCAGCGCCAGTTCCTTCCAGTGCTGCAGCAGCGTGCCGCCCGCGCCATGCACCATGCACTTGGGCAGCCCCGTGGTGCCCGACGAATACATGATGTACAGCGGATGATCGAACGGCAGCCGAACGAACGTCGGCTCGTGGTGCGCGGCGTACTGCGCCAGCACGTCGGTGAATACCACGGCGCCGGGAATACGCGTGAGTTCCGGTGTGGCGTGCACATACGGCACCACCCACACCGCCGCCAACGACGGCAGCGACGCGGCAATTTCACGGAGTCGTTCCAGACAGTCGATCTGCTTGCCGGCGTACCAGTACCCGTCGGCGGCGATGAGCACCTTGGGCGCAATCTGTCCGAACCGATCGAGCACGCCCTTGGTACCGAAGTCAGGCGAACACGACGACCACATCGCCCCCAGCGACGTGGCCGCCAGCATCGCGACCACGGCCTGCGGTAGATTCGGCAGGTAGCCCACCACGCGATCCCCCACGCCCACACCGGCCGCCGAGAGCGCAGCCGCCGTCGCGGCCACCTGCGCGGCCAGTTCAGCGAAGCTGATGCGTTGCTGCGCGCCGTGCTCGTTCCACGACACGATGGCAGTGCCGGCGTCGCGCCGACGCAGCAGATGCTCGGCGAAATTGAGCCGCGCACCCGTGAACCAGCGCGGTCCGTGCTGCGGGTCGGGAGGGGCCATCCGCTCGCCCCCCACCAAGACATCGCTCCACGGCGCGTCCGCCGTACCGGGACCGTCGGCCATGATCGCCGCCGCTCGCCAAATCTCGGCCCAAAATGCCGCGGGGTGCTCCACCGACCAGCGCTGGAGCCCGTGCGAATCCGTTACCGACGCATCAACGACGCCTCGCCGCTGCAGATCGCGGCGAAACTGCGTGATCCGGGCGCGCTCGACGCGCTCCGGCGATGGGGTCCAGATCGGCCCGACATCAAGGGACATGACGACCCGTCATTTGATTTCGTCGCGCGCGAGTTGCACCGTGTGGCACGTCGGTCCATGCGACTCGCAGTACCAGCCGTGCCGGTCATGGAAGATCACGTGTGGCGCCTCGTTGGGGCGCAATCGCACGCGCACCAGATGCTCGACACCGGTATGCGCCCCCACCACAGTCCGCGGGTCCAGGACATCGATCACCGGCCGTACGGGAAACAAATCAAGCTGCGGTGGCGCGATGGCCGCCTTCGCTTCGGCCGACGCCGACGCCGACGCGCGCGCGCTTTTCGCACGCGTGGGGGCGGGTACGCGTTCGGGGCGCGTCATGAAGCTATTCGAACCAGCGGAAGCATCCGGAATGCTCGCTAGGTCGCGCTCCGTTCGCCAGCGGTTGCGCCAGTGACCGGCGCCATCTCCTGACGCCATCCGGAGTATTTTACCGGGAATGGCGATTCACGATCCGTCCACCGGCCCGTCGGCGACAGCGCCGGCACCATCCAACCCCGCGGCGTCCGCCGAGAGGGCGATGGCGCCGCGCTCGACGCCGCGCGCGAGCTGGCTACGGGCGGGGGCGGCGGCCCCGCCCGCACGACGGCAGCGCAGACCGTGGGTTCGGCTGCTGGTTGCCCTTACGAGCAGCACCGCCCTGCTGCTCACCGCTGCGCTGGTGGCGGCGGCCGCGATCGTTCCACCCATTGGGGCGCGTCGCACGGCGCGCGAGGCCGCACAGCAGGAGGTCGCCTCGCAGCTGGGCACCGACGAGCGCATCGTAGCGCGGACGTTCGCGTCGCAGCGGCGCTGGACCGACATGTGGCGCGAATCGTTCGGCGTGGTGGTCGCCACCAACCGCCGTCTGCTGTACGTCGGCGCACCGCCCACCCCGCTGCTGCGTCCGCGCGAGGACGGCCCCACGGAATTGCTGGTGGAGAGCTACCCGTACGACGCCGCCTTCACCCTCGAACCGCGGACACTCGTTCGCGGCTCCGTGCGCGGCCTCGTCCTGCGCACGCCCACCGCGCAAGTCGACTTCATCGTCGACGACGGTTCGTGGACCTCGGCCGTGCGCGTCTCGCAGGCGGCGGCCGCGGCCCGCCAGGCGGTCACGCGCGACGAGGAAGCGCTGACGGCGACCACCCGCGCTCCGGCCCCACCGGCCGAGCGCTACGAATCGTATATCGTGCAGCGCGGCGAAACGCTCACTGGCCTCGCGCGCCGTTTCCGCAGCTCGCCCGACGTCCTGCGACAGCTCAATCAACTATCCACCGACGAGATCAAAGTCGGCCAGCGCCTGCGCGTACCGATGGTGGAGGTGGACACGCTGCCGTGAGGTCGCGGTCATCTCTGCGGACTCTGCGCGCTCTGCGCCTCCGCGTGATCTGTTCCTTGGAGCTTGTGCCTCGTTAACAGTCAGAACCGATCACGCCGAGCACGGCGTCGATTACTGCCCGAGCACGATTGCGAACACCAGCGGCGCCACGATGCTCGCGTCGCTTTCGATGATGTACTTCGGCGTGTCGATGCCGAGCTTGCCCCACGTGATCTTTTCGTTCGGCACGGCGCCCGAGTAGCCGCCGTACGACGTGGTCGAGTCGCTGATCTGACAGAAGTAGCCCCAGAGCGGTACTTCTGTGCGCTGCAGATCCTGATGCAACATCGGCACAACACAGATCGGGAAGTCGCCGGCGATGCCGCCGCCGATCTGGAAGAAGCCCATCGAGGAGTCCTTCGTGACTTCGGTGTAGTGATCGGCGAGGTACATCATGTACTGAATGCCGCCCTTCACCGTGTGCACGTTCTTGATGTTGCCGTCGATCACGTGCGACGCGAAGATGTTGCCCGTCGTCGAGTCTTCCCAGCCCGGCACGATGATCGGCAGGTTCTTCTGCGCGGCGGCCAGCATCCACGAGTTTTTCGGATCGATCTGATAAAACTCCTCGAGCTTGCCGCTGAGGAGAATCCGATACATGAACTCGTGCGGGAAGTAGCTCTCGCCGGCCCGGTCGGCGGTAGTCCACTCATCGAGAATCGCCTTCTCGATCCGACGGATCGCCTCGGCTTCCGGGATGCAGGTGTCGGTCACGCGATTGAAGTGCTTCTCCAAGAGCGCCTGCTCGTCCTGCGGCGTGAGATCGCGGTAGTTCGGCACGCGCGCGTAGTGATCATGCGCGACCAGGTTGTAAATGTCTTCCTCGAGGTTCGCGCCCGTGCAGGTGATCGCGTGGACCTTGTCCTGCCGGATCATCTCGGCCAGCGAGAGCCCGAGTTCCGCGGTGCTCATCGCGCCGGCCAGCGTGATCATCATCTTGTTGCCGGCGTCGAGATGACGCACATAGCCATCGGCGGCATCGATGAGTGCGGCCGCATTAAAGTGGCGGTAGTGATGACGGAGAAACGCCGTAACGGGCGCGGACGTAGACTGGGCCATGATGATGAACGACTCTGTTCGGAATGGGACCACGACGACGGCGCGCGAGAGCGCGCTCAGTGGGGCATCGCCGACCGGGACGGGCCGACGCGGAAGGAATATAATTGACCTCGGCCGTGCCGCGGTCGTTGGCACCATCCGGACGGTGACCGGGCGGCCTGCTCCGACGGAGGCCGAGCCAGTCGGCGCCCAGCCCGAAGACAATGGCAACCGCGCCCGATCCCGACATCCGCGCGCCGGCGGGCCAACGTGTCAGCTGGGCGTGCTACGACGCGGACGGGGATGCCGCCGGGTTCGTGTGCTCGGGGCGCGACATGCGCGCGAGGATGAAGCGCGTGGCGGCCGTGAGTGACGCGCGCGCTTCCGGCAGCACGGCCGCGAAGAACTGCCAGACATGCGGCACATGCGGCCAGAGCTGCAGCTCGACGTGGACCCCCGCGCGGCGGGCGACCTCCGCCACGCGAATCGCATCGTCGCGCAACACTTCATCTTCGCTGGCGTGCACCAGCATGGGCGGAAGTCCGCGGAAGTCGCCGTACAGCGGTGAGATCAACGGTCGCATCGGATCGGCGCTGCCCACATAAAAGCGCGCCGCACGACGAATGGTCTCGCCGGCGAACATCGCGCACCGTTCGGTGTTTTCCTCGAGCGATCGACCCGTCGCCGCGAGATCGGTCCATGGGCTAAAGGCCACGAGGCCCGCCGGATTCGGCCACGCCGCATCGCGAATCGCTAACACCAACGCCAGGGCGAGGCCGCCGCCAGCCGAATCGCCGGCGATCACGATCTGCGCCGGCGCAATTCGTTCCACATCGAGGAGATAGCGGTACGCGGCCAAGGCGTCGTCGAGGGCCGCCGGAAATGGATGCTCGGGAGCCAGCCGGTAGCGAGGCACGAAGGCCCGGCCGCGGACGCGTCGGACCAGCGACGAGACCAACGGCCGGTGCGTCTCCGGCGAGCACGCGATATAGCCACCGCCATGCAGATACAACACGACCGGGGCTCCCGGCGCGTGCCCGGGCCATGAGACGACTTCCCCACCCGGCCACCCGTGGCCGGCGGTGCGCCGCTCCATCGTGGCGCCGGTCGACCGCGCCATCCATCGACGCGCCACACGCGGCCTGCCCATTTCACGGCGCACCGACAACGGGTCGATCGGCGCGTGCGCGTGCGGACGCATCCGCGCGCGCACAAGCAGATGCACGATCCTGCACTGCCAGCTGACCGGGGTGGCGGACGGGATGAATGCCATGGGTTAGACTCGTGCTCGCATGAACCCAACAGTCCGTGGTGGGCACCGATGCGGTCGCATTACACGCCGACCTGCTTCTCCACACGATCGCGGTAGTGGCGACTCAGGCGTAAACGGGTGCCATCCTCGAGAATGACCACGTAGTCGCCCGAGAACCACTGCTGCATTTCGCGCACACGGTTGAGATTCACGATCGTGGAGCGGTGAATCCGTGCGAACACGCGTGGGTCGAGCGTTTCCTCCAGATGACTGATGCGCTCGCGGATCGCGTGCGTCGTCTTGCCAACGTGCAGTCGCACATAGTTGCGATCGGCTTCAATCCAGTCAATTTCCGAGGTCTTCACGAAAAACATGCGACCGTCCAGCTTGACCAGGATCCGGCTCGCGAAATGCGCGTTGCCGCCCGGAACCGCGTTCGCAGTCGCATTGGCAGTCGCATTGGCAGTCGCGAGTCGACTACCGAGCGCCCCACCGGCAACATCGCCACGCACGTCGGCAATGGCCGCGCTACCATCGGCGAGACGCCGCACCGTCTCCAGCAGTTCGCCGAGGCGCGCGGCGGCAACCGCGTTCGTACGCTGCGTACGGGCCTTGTCGAAGGCCGCTCTGAAGCGGTCTTCATCGACCGGTTTCAGTACGTAGTCGACGGCGTGCACGTCGAAGGCGCGCTGCGCGTGCTCGTCGTACGCGGTGACGAACAGGACCATCGGCACGTGACCGCCCTCCAACTCACGGAGCACGCCGAACCCATCAAGCCCCGGCATCTGCACGTCGAGACAGACCAGATCCGGCCGGAGTTCACGAATCAGCGCTACCGCCTCGTGTCCACTCTCGGCTTCGCCGACCACTTCGACATCCGCCTCACTCTGCACGAGTCGGCGAACGCGCTGCCGGGCCAGACGTTCATCGTCAACGATTAGAACTCGCACATGCACTGCCTCTGCCTCCGTTCGACATGCCGACAGCCATGGGACTGCGCGCCGGGAGGAGCGGCGCGCATGACGTAACGGAAGTTATCCGGAATGATGGCTTTGGCGACGAATACCGGTTCTGGAATGCCAGCAGGGTGGCTCACTGTCGCAGGAAAGGCTGGTGCCGCCGCCCAGCGGCACCTCCCCCCCACCTTGGCTACTACGTTCTCTTATACCCAAAGTTCCAGTCCCTCGCCGAGCACGCCGCGCCGGCTCCTCGACCACTCCCACTGCCGCCACCTCCCGGTGTCTTCGATTCAACCCGTCACGATTGCCGACGAAGGCGTTCGCTTGCGCCGCCTCAGGCGCCTGCTCTTCGCGGTGGTCTGGGTCATTCCGGCCGTCCTCGCGGCGCTGCAACTCACCCTGGTTGGGGATGCATCGGGCACCCACTACAGCGTGGCGACCGCCCTGCTCTGGCAGGGTGCCTCGTGGATGCTGTGGGGACTCTGGTCGCAGGTGGTGCTGACCCTTGTCGATCGGGTCAAGCTGGACACCGCCCGGATTCTCCCCTGGATCGCCCTGCACGTCGCGGTCAGTGCAGTCATCTGCGCGGCCAACGTGTTCGCGATTGCCTGGCTCGATCACGTATTCGGGGCTATCGGCCAGGTCACGAGCTACGCGTTCGCGGTGCGTATGGTGCTCGTGAACCATCTCGATTTCCAGGTCGTCCTGTACTGGGCGGTGGTCGGCGCCGCGTACATGGTGGAATTCGTGCGCCGCTATCGAGAGCGCGACCGGGCCGCCGCCGCGCTCGAGCAGAAGCTCGCGAGCACACAGCTCGAGGCGCTGCGTATGCAGCTCAATCCCCATTTCCTCTTCAACGCCCTCAATGCCGTGGCGGAGCTGATGGAAATGGACGTCCGGGAAGCCCAGCGGACGCTCACTCGCGTGGCCGATCTTCTTCGGCTGTCGCTCCGCAGCGCCGGCTCGTCGCTCATTCCGGTGTGGCAGGAGATCGAACTCGTCGAGCTGTACCTCCAGATCGCCCGCGTGCGCTATGGGCAGGGGCTCGACGCCGACATCACCGTCGATCCCTCGGCCGTGGATGACCTGCTGCCCAGCTTCCTCCTGCAGCCGCTGGTGGAGAACGCCCTGAAGCACGGACTCGCCCCCGGCCATCCCGATCAGAGCATCGACGTACGAGTGCGGCGCGACGGCAGTATGCTGGAGCTCATCGTGGAGGACAACGGCCGCGGCCTCGACGGACTCCTGACCACGAGCGGGCGGTTTCTCGCCGTGACACCCTCGGTGGACGGATTGGGCATCGGCCTCACCAACACCCGCATGCGACTGACCATGCTGTACGGCGACCGGTACGCTTTTCGCATGAGCAACCAGGCAACCGGTGGATGTCGCGTCGAGATTCGCATACCGGTCGACACTCGCTGAGCCCCCACGGCGGGCCGGTTACACGAACGCGGAGTAGCCGGTGACGGCGCGCCCCACGATCATCGCGTTGATCTCGTTCGACCCTTCGTAGGAGTAGATCGCCTCGGCGTCGGCGAACAGACGCGCCACATGAAATTCGAGGAGAATGCCGTTGCCCCCCATCGACTCGCGGGCGAGCTGCACGACCTCGCGGCACTTGGCGGCACAGAACTGTTTGGCCAAGGCCGACATCTCGTCCTTGGGGCCCAGCTGGTCCTGCAACTCCGAGGCACGCAGGGCGAGACCGATCATCGCCGTGAGATTGCCCAGCATCTTGACCATCATCATCTGGACCAGCTGAAAGCTGCCGATCGGCTTCCCGAACTGCGTGCGCTCCTGCGCGTACTTGAGCGAATGCTCGTAGGCGCCCATCGCGCACCCCACGCCCTGCCACGCCGTCCCACAGCGGGCGGTCACTAGCACGCGTTGCGTGTCGGCGAAGCTGTTGGCGCGCTGCAGGCGGTCCTGCTCCGCCACCCGGACGTTCGTCAGGGTGATCAGTCCGTTGTGCACCGTACGCTGTGCGATCTTTCCCTGCATCATCTCGGCCGAATATCCCGGCAACGACGTGCGCACGATGAAGCCCTTCACCGACTGATCGGCCTCGTCACGCGCCCAGACGATCACGATGTCGCACCACGTGGAGTTGCCGATCCACTTTTTCTGCCCATTCAGCACCCACGTATCGCCCTCGCGACGGCACGTGGTCGTGAGGCCGCGCGCCACACCGGAGCCGACATCGGGCTCGGTGAGACCGAAGGCCCCAATCAGGTCCCACCGGCGCAGGGCCGGCAACCACTCGGCCTGCTGCTCGTCGGAGCCGCACAGCGCAATCGACCCCATGCAGAGGCCAGCGTGCACACCGAAGAACGTGGCCAGCGACGGATCGACGCGCGAGAACTCCATGGAGAGCATGCCGTCCATGACGGTGGCGATCCCGGCCCGCTCGGGGGTGTATGCGCCGTTCAGCAGATCGAGCTCCTGCATCTTGCCCACGAGGTACTCGCGCGGGAATTCGGCGCGCTCCCAGTAGTGATTCGCCTGTGGCTCCCATTCACCGCTCATAAAGCCACGCAGCTTCAATCGCGCCGCGTTCACCTCGTCAGGAAGCGTAGAGAACCAGTCGTAGAAGTCGCCGTTGATCGGCGGACGCGGGCGGGAGGACACTGTGCTCATGGGATCGCAGGGAGAGAGGAGACCATGATGCATTATACTCCCTCGTACGCCCACTTCGCCGCTGGCTCGATACCACACGGCCCCACGCCCTCTGCCCTCACGCTGTGTCCTTAACGCTGTCCCGTTATCTCGTGGCTCTCGGCTACGGCACCCGCAAGGAGGCTGAGCGCATCGTGCGGCAGCGTCGGGTGACCACGGCGGGGGGCACCGTGCTCCGCGACACCGATCGGTACGAGCATGATGACGTGTTCGTCGACCGGACGCCGCTCGAGGCACCGCCCGGCTCGGTAATTCTGCTGCACAAGCCGGTGGGCTTTGTCTGCTCGTTGAACGACCGGCCACCCATGATCTATGAGCTGCTGCCGGCGACGTATCCGAAACGGACGCCGGTGATGGCATCGATCGGCCGGCTCGACGCGGATACCTCGGGGTTACTGCTCGTCACCGACGACGGCCCACTCAATCACCTGCTGGCCTCGCCGAAGTCGCACGTGCCCAAGCGCTACGCGATGACATTGGCCGAGCCGCTCCGCGGTGATGAGGCCGATCTGTTGGCCAGCGGTACGCTGATGCTGAAGGGCGAAACCACACCGTTGCTACCCGCGGAGTTCATCGCCACCGGCGAACGCGGCGGCGACATCATCGTGCGCGAAGGACGCTACCATCAGGTGCGGCGCATGATGGCCGCCATTGGCAACCACGTGCACGCGTTACAACGTGTTTCCGTGGGTCCGCTCACGCTGGGGGATCTCGCCGAGGGGACGTGGCGTCTACTCGACGCCGGTGAGATCGACGTGCTGCGCACTGCGGCGCTTGAGTACAAGGCCGTCGCGAAAGCGACCAAGGGCTAAGGCGAGCGCGCTGCTAGCGCGTGGCGCCGAGCACCTTGAACCGTCGGCCGTCGTGCAACGTGCGGACCTCGCCAAAACGCTCGGCGATCACCTGCTCGTAGGGGAGCGTGCGGTTGGCCACCAGCATCAGGCGGCCACCGACGTGCAGATGCGCGTGGGCATCAGCGATGAACTGCCGCGGCACCATGAGATCGGTGGCCTTCCCCTGATGAAACGGCGGATTGGACACGACCACATCGAATGTCTCGTCGCCGACCGCGCCGCCCACGTCACTGGCCCGCACCTCGGCGTTGCCCAGTTCGGCCTTCGCCATGCCACGCGCGGCGCAGCGCACCGCTTCGGCGTCGGCATCCACCATGAGCACCCGGCCGGTGCCTGACAACGTGGCCGCGGTGAGTCCGAGCGCTCCAGCGCCGCAGCCCAGATCGAGCACCGACTCACCGGCCCGAATGTCCATCAGGTCGCCAAGGAGTTGCGTGGCCTCGTCGAGATGCTCCCACGAAAACACCCCGGGGCGCGAAAACAGCGTGTGCTCGACGCCCTTGAGCGTGACCGCCACCTCACGGAAGTGATCCGGGTCGAGATACGGCGACGTGCCGTCGGTGAGCGACGAGGGGGCGATCTGCGTCTTGGTCGCCACCGCCATCCGATGCCCGCTGTGCTGCGCGTCCAAACGCGCCATACCGAAGATGGACTCGAGTAACCGCACCGCCGGCTTCACGCCCTCGTCGTTCGCGCCGGCAATGAAGCACTTGCCGCCGATGCGAAGCGCATGAAACGCCTCCCAGATCAGCTGCTGCAGCGCCAGTTTGTCGGTCGATACGCGAATGGTGACCACGTCGGCCGCCAGTGCCAGCGGAAAGGCATGCGTGCCATGCGCGTGTACCACATGCGAACCAGCAATGCCGTTGGCGGCCATGGTACGCTCGGTGGCCTGCACTGACGGCAGCGACCGATCGGAGCACCACAACACTGACGAGCCACCCGCCACCGCCGCCGCGGCCGGCACCAGGCCGTTGCCGCAGTTCAGATGCACCGACGTGCTCTTCCCCAGCGACGCCACCGCTTCGGCCAGCATCATCGAGGCGGGATCGACCGTACCGTGCGAGAACACCCCCGGTTTCGTGGCCACCAGCACCCGAGAGCCCGCGATCGAGAGCGGAGCGTTCTGCCAGTAGGAGTAACGGTCGGGGGCGGTTTCGGTCGGTGTCGTCATCCCTGCAGTCTAGCGGGTGAGGACAGCCTCCCCTACTCCTCGAGCAGGAGATCTCCGCACGCCACGATCTTGGCCATGGCGGATGCCGATTCGTGGATATTCACGTAGTAGCTGCCGCTGTCGGGGAGCGCGAGCCGCAATGTCGCCTCGCCCTCGGCCGCGCCCTTGCCGTTCACGCGCAACGCGGGATACGCCGCTGCGGCGCCCAGCACGGGACCGCCTTTGGCACAGCTGCCCACGTGCACGTGCCACGGACGGACCGCCCCCGCCGCATCACGGGCCACGCTGACCTCCACGGCGGTCGTTCCCGGCGTCTTGCCGGCCACCATCTCCACCTCGCCGCGGATCTTGGATCCGCCCACGCCGAGTACCATGCCGTCCCACGCCACATGAGGACGCGCGGCGTATGTGAGCGCGACCGCGAGCACCATCACGACTGTGAATTTCATCTACTTGAGCTCCTTGAGTACGAGATACTCACCAGCGGTTTGCAGCGTAATCGTAATCGGCAGATCCGTGCGATTGCGCCAGAACCATCCATGCACACCATCGAACGCGGCCACCAACTCGCCCGACTCGGCAGCAGACGTGCCCTTACCGTACCGATGGGCTGCGTAGTCCTTGGGCGCATTCGGCGGTTCGCCGTGCATGTTGAAGTACACCTCGCCGCCGTCCGTCGTCCATGCGTAGCGGGCCTTCTCGGCCGTACGCATCGACATCTTGACCTCGATGCCCTCACTGGGTTGCAACGTGATCGACATCGAGTCGCGCCAGCGTGACCCGGGCACGGTCGTCGGCCGGCGCTCCCCCACGTTCGGTCGCGCGTCGGCCGCCTTCGCGTCTCCCGCCTTCGCGTCGGCCGCGGCCTCGTTGGCGAGTGCCACCTTGATGCGCCCCATCTCGGCGAGCCCGAACACACGACCCAAACCGGTGGGATCGCGGTCCGTTTCCGCCGGCAGCACGATGGCGACGGCGATGAAGGCCGCGAGCAGCAGGGCGCTCAGCGAGAGCCACGAGAGCAAGCGCACGGACGGCAGGTAGCCGGGCGGCTCGTACGGCGGTTGCATGACGGCCTCCTAGGTCGGTGACGCAGTGAAGTAACCCTTCACCTGATAGATCACGAGCGCCACGCCGCTCATCAGGAGCAGCACATTCGCGGCAGCCGCGTAGCGCACGAAGCTCGCGCTGCGGCGCCAGACGCTCATCGCGATGAGGATCACGCACAGCGCGAGGAACTGTCCGACCTCCACGCCCACGTTGAAGGCCAGCAGATTCTCGAGCAGGCCATCGCGTCCTAACTCGAAGTCGAGCATCTTCGTGGCTAATCCGAGTCCGTGACAGAGCCCGAACACCATGGTCGCGGTGCGCGGATTCGGCCCATCGCGAAGCCAGCGCGAGAACACGCCGAGATTATCCAGCGCCTTATAAATCACCGAGGCACCGATAACCGCATCGATGACAAACGCATTCACGTGTATACCCGTGAGGACGCCGGCGATGAGCGTCATCGAGTGACCTATAGCGAACAGCGTCACGTACACGCCGACGTCTTTCAGGCGGTAGAGATAGAAAATCACGCCGAACAGAAAGAGCAGATGGTCGTAGCCGGTGACCATATGCTTCGCGCCGAGGTACATGAACGGCACGATGCGCGTGCCGAACGTTTCCATGATATATCCCTTGTCGCCGGCGGTCACGCCGTGGGCGTAGGCGACCGATGGGAATGCCAGGCTGCCGAGCACCTGAATGGCCCGCATTGCCGACGAGCGCACGATCGCTGGTTTCGTCATCCGACTATACTAGCGGCCGGCCTCCCGCCTGTGCGCAGGAACTCGGCGAACTCCTCGGGCAGCCCCGCGTCGACTACACACCGCGCGGCCGCCTCCACATCATACGCGACACGCACGAACTCCACACGGGGTTCGACGTCTCCGAGTTCGAGCCGCACGTAGCCCGCGCGCCAATCACCGTCTTTCGGGCGTCCCACACTGCCGATGTTGATGAAGTGTACCCCCTCGAGCACCCGATGCCACGGCTTGTGCGTGTGACCGAAGGCGATCGCGTCGCCGGCCGTGAGCCCTACCACGGCCGCCATCTTGCGACAGAACTCATCGCTGCGATCCTCGGTCCAGTACAGGGTGTTGAGCGTCGGGGTGCCGTGCACCACGACAAGACGAGGCCCCGGCGCATGTCCACCACGGGGCCGAACGTCAAGTGAAAACGGCAGCGCAGCGAGCGCACGGACCGTGTCGGGCGTGACCGCGCCGAGTGTGTAGGCGTAGCTGATGTGCGCGAGTTCTTCCTGCCGCGGCGTTTCGCTCGTGCATCCGCAATGCTTATAGGCGGTGGCCACGGTGGAGTCGTAGTTGCCCGCAATACCGGTGATGCCACGTTCGCGAAGGCGCGCGACGACCTCGTTGGGGAATACCGAATAGCCCACCAGATCACCGGCGTGGTAGACCGCATCCACGTTGCCACGCGCATCGATGTCCGCCAGCACGGCATCGAGCGCGTGGAGATTCGCGTGAATATCGGAAATCAGTGCGTAGCGCATCACGACGCGCGCGCGTGCACGCGCTGCGTGGCCGCCGCGCGTTCCGCATCGAGCGCAGGGACGCCGGTGAAGCACCCCCGCACGCAGGCAATCAGGTTGCGATGCACCGCGTTCGACGGCTCGGCCAGCCGATAGTGC
>NSHR01000022.1 GCA_002737115.1 Gemmatimonadota bacterium
CCAGCCGACGCTCAAAGAATGTACCGGCCGGTGTGCGGACGAGATCGTGCAGACTGTCCCGCACGGCGATGACGCTGTCGCGCGCGGCGCCCACGAAGACCGGATGCGGCGCCCACGGCGCGATCGTGGCGACGCGCCCGCCGTCGACGATGAGCGAGTCTACGCGAATATCATCGCCGAAGCCGGGCGCGGCGCGGGGGGTCGTCGTGACCGAGTCACCAAAGATGATGTAGGCGATGTTCCACGGGCCCTGCGCATCTCGCTTGAGATCGAGTCCGAGGCCGCGCAGGGCGAGCCGTCGGATGTGGATCGCCTTGTCGAGCAGGTCGGTGATAGCGATCGAGGCGTCCAGCTGCTGCGCCGTAATGACCGGCACGCCGGCCGTATCGACAAGCGACACGTTGTCGGCCACGATGTGGGTGGGACTGATCGAGCGCAGCATCCCGACCCGCAGCGTCCCCCGTCCGCCGAACAGTCCGTTCGCTCTGGAAATGACCGCGCTGAGGAGCCAGCGGCGCCCCACCTCGGTGTTCACGGCGAGCGCGTAGGACAGGCCCACGCCACCGACCGCACAAAGCAGTACGCCGGCCACCCACCAGACGCGCCGCCGCCGCGACGCTCTGCCGGGCGCGGCGTCAGACTTGGCGTTCGGGCGCGGCGACGGCATCAGAACGCCTGCCCGAGGCCGAAGTGGAACGTGAGCCGAGAGAGGACGCTGCGTCCGGTGGGCGGGCGGTAGCTGCTGGGGCACGCGAAGATGTCGCTCGCCCGCGCATCCGTGAGGTCGCGCGGACTCGCGCAGAGGATGTCGCCGGTCGTGCCCGTGTTGTCACCCGACGTAAAGAACAGGGCGCGTCCCGCCCGAGGCTCGTATGGCTGATAGCCGACATCCATCCGGAAAGGGCCGAGCGGGGTCACGATGCGCAGACCGAGTCCAGGCGTTGCGCGGAGGTTGCCCCAGCGGAAGCCTTCGGCGTGCGTTTCCCAGACGTTCCCGGCATCGACGAAGGCCGCGAACTGTAGCTCTTCGGCGATGAACCGGAACCCACGACGCCACTCGAGATTGGCGACGACCATGGCGGTGCCGCCGCGGGGCACCGCGCGATCGTAGCCGGCGCCGTTTTTCACCACGACCACGCGTTGGCCGTTCGCCCCCACGGTGTCGAGGACGCTGGCGCCCGAGACCACGTAGACGACGGGACCGAGCAGATTTTGCTGGTACCCGCGCACCGAGCTCTGTCCGCCGGCAAAGATGCGCTCCTGCTGCGGGATCAACGGCGACCCATCGACCAGTTCGGCGCCGGGGGCGAAGGCCCGGGACATCTGCACCCGCGTGCCGATCACGCCGCCCGCGAACCGGAAGTACGTAGAGGCTTCTCCAGTGGCGCGATAGAACGTGAGTGACTGGACGATCGGTGAGAATGTTTCGCCAGCCCGGACATCGCCGCGCACGCGCCATCCGCGCGAGGGATTGACGGCGTCGTTGGTGCGATCGTGTGAGGCGCTGGTACTCACAATCCCGACGCTGCGACCGAAGAGGGAGAGCGCGAAGTCCTCCGGTCGGCATTGGCCGAATCGCGCGCACGACACCGCGGGATCGGTGATGGTCTTGCCGTTCTCATACTGAAAGCCGGCGGTGCCCGCCGTGCGCGTGGTGAACTGTCGCGCGAGTTCGACGAGCGCCCCGATGCGCGTTTCCCGCAAGTACGCGAACGGTTCGCCGCGACGCTCACTGTACACCGTAAACACCGGCTGGACAGGCCACCCGAACAGGCGCGTGTTCGACACGGTGGAGCCGATGTAGTAGTTCAGCTTTTCACTAAAGGGGTCGACCCGCAGCGCCCCGGAGCAGAGCGCGGGGGCAAAATCCGTCGGTGCGCCGACACCGATCTTGGAGGCGCGTGCAGAGAGTTCCACCCGACGACCAACGCCGAGGAAGCCACGGTCGGTGACGCGCCCTTGCATCCGGATACAGTCCTGCGTGGCCCAACCCAAACCGACGCGGGCCGCGCGGGTTCGCGCCTCCGCGACGGCAACCCGCAGGTCCAGCACGCTGTCACGGACGGCGGTGAGCGGGGTGAGGGTATCGATGAGCACCAGACGAAAGGCTTCGGAGCGATACAGATCGCGCTGCACGTCGAGGATCGCGCCGGCTCTGAATCGATCCCCCGAGCGGATCGCGACCAGGCGCGCCACCGCCGCCGAGTCGACGCGTGGGCTCCCCTCCTGCAGCGGCTGTACCTCGATCTGTACGGTACCGATCGATACCGCGCGACCCGGGGCAAAGCGCAGGGTGAGCGTGACGCGTGCGGTTATGGAATCGATCAGGACCTGGCTCTGCGGGCGCGGGGCACGGGCGTACCCGGCATCCCGCAGGCGCGCGACGACCTGATCGATGGTGCTGTCGACGCGCGGGCGGTCGAAGCGCTTGTGCTCGAGGGCGCGCAGCGGCGCGTCGAAGCCGCGGGAGTCGAGCGCGGGCTCAGGGAGCCCAGCGATCACGATCGTGTCGAGAACCGCTTCGGAGCCTGGACTGATCGCGAAGAGGAGCCGGACGCCATTGGGCCGTCGATCGATGGTCGGGATGACGGTGGCTTGAAACCAACCGACCTGCCGATGCATGACGGCGAGCCGGAGGGCATCGCGGCGGAGTTCGAGTGAGTCGAGACAGGGCGCGTCGCCGAGGCGGAACCAGCGTGCCTTCACCCCCGGCTCGTGTGTAACGATGCTGGCGGCGAGCGTGATCGCATCAAAGCGTGGGCTACCGCTAAATCGTACGGCCTGCACACGCTGTGCGTCGTCGCATCGGGTCGTACGCTGTCCGCTCGCGGGCAGCGGCCAGGCAGCCGCCGCGACAGCGAGCAGAGCGATCAGGGACGAAGAGCTCGGGAATACGTTAGGGCGGCGCATGCGTCTTCAAAATGTAATTCGCGGCCGTCTCCCTGCCTCGTGGCCCGTGCTCGCCCGGGTGTTCGCCGTTCACCGACCTTTCATCGACCTTTCATCATGCTAGAATAGATTGACGCCACGAGTCCTTTCCGTCCTCCCTTGGAGCGCCTGCATGATCCCGATTACCGACGTTGCGGTTGGCTTTCTCATGGCGTGGCAGGCCGCCGTGTCTCCGGGGCAGACGGCCCTCGTGGGTCGCCCGGACTCCCTCCCCCAGCCGCGTGCGGCCACCGTGATGCAGCCGGTTGGCCTGACGATGTTCGTGGCGGATACCGTGCCACGCGTTCGCCGAAAGGCGGTCGTGTACAGCGATGGCTACGCCACCCGGCTCCGGATCCACAAGACACTGAGTTGGGGAATGCTGCCGCTGTTCGCGGCGTCGTACTTCTCAGGCGATCAGCTCCTGACCAAGGGCATCGATGCCCCGTCGTGGGCGCGCAGCATGCACGGTCCGGCCGCCACGGGTAGCGCCATCCTATTCGGCGCGAACACCGTGACCGGGGGCTGGAACCTTTGGGAAGGCCGAAAGGATCCCACTGGGCGTACGCGCAGGATCCTGCATAGCGTGCTCTTCACCGCGGCGAGCGGCGGGTTCGCCTACGCCGGTACGAAGCTCGCGGACGACGCCGAGGAAAACCTGTCCGCACGGCGCAACCACCGCAATCTGGCGCTCGGTTCGATTGGTGTCTCGACGGTGAGCTGGCTCATCATGTTGATCGGCAACTGACCCTTCTTCCGCCAGCACCCCCGATGCTCGAAACGCTCACCACGCTGCTCATTCCATGGTCGGAACTCTATGCCGACAGCGCATGGATCCCCACCGCGGTTCTGGCCGTGCACATGCTGGCGCTCTTTACGGGCGGCGGCATCGCGATCGCGGCGGATCGTCGCGTGCTGCTGTCCTCGCCGTTCACGCGCGAGGCGTATCAGGCCGCCGCGGAGGATCTGCGCACCACGCACGCCATCGTGATCGGCTCGATCGCGATCATGGTGGTGAGCGGCGTCTCACTCGCGGCGTCCGACATCGGGGCCTTTGCCGTCTCCAAAGTGTTCTGGGCCAAGATGGCCATGTTTACAGTGCTGATCACCAACGGCGCCTTCATGCGGCGCACAGAATCGCGAGTACTGGCCGCGGCCACTGCGGCTACTGCGGCCGGTGTGGCGATCGACCCAACGACCCAGTCGGCGAGTCCACACGTGCCGTGGGCGGTGCTGAAGCGATCGGCGGCGGTGAGCCTCGTCTCATGGTTCGGCATCGTGCTGTTGGGCGTCGTGCTGTCCGATATCTAAGATCACTTCCCTGTCCTTCTCGTCACGCCACTCCCTCGTATGACTGATTCCCACTCGTCCTGCGCCGGCTGTTCGGGGCGCCGGGATTTCCTGCGCACGGCCCTGACGGGCGCGGCGTCGATCGCCGCCCTGTCCGCCGTCGGCCCGGTCAACGCGATCGCCGCGCTGGCGCCTCGTGTCCCGGGCGGTGCGGTGCGCTACCCCTTGCCCGCCGTCGATGGCGTATCGATCGACAGTGCCAACGACGTGATCCTCTGTCGCTCCAACGGTGATGTCTTTGCGTTCGCGCTGTCCTGCCCACACCAGAACACGGCGCTCAAGACGATGCCCAAGAATGCCGGCTTTCAGTGCTCGCGCCACAAGTCGAAGTACCTGCCCAATGGGACCTTCGTGAGCGGCCGCGCCACGCGGAACATGGACCGTCTGCAGATCGCGCGCGACGGTGCGCAGATCGTCGTGGACCCGGACATCGCGTTCGAGAGCGACGTCGACCCGGCGAAGTGGGCGGCGGCCTTCGTCAAGGCCTAAGCCAGTCCGGCCGTCCAGCGTCAACGCCACCGTCACGCTGGCCACCTATGCCGCCCTCGGCACCGTCGGCGGGATCGCCGTGATCAGCGGTACGGGCTTCCGTTGCCCGAACCATGGCGCCACGTTCAAGGGGAGCGGCGCGTGGACCGGTGGCGAGCGAACCAACGGTCTGTTCGAATGCACCGTCTCGTCGAATACCACCGCCGGCACCATCACGATTAGCTCCTGACGTCATGTCCTCTTCCGTTTCGCTTCGCAGCGCTGGCACCACGATCCCGGCGCTGTTCTCGTTCCTGATGCTCTCGCTGGCGATGCCCGTCATCGGCCACGCACAGCAGCCCCAAGGCGCCGCCAAGACCGCAGCCAAGGCCACCCCCACCGAGGCGGCGCTCGATCGCCTCGCCAAGCAGCCGGCTATCGCCAAGGCCATGGCCGCCCTGCAGTCCGAGAACGAGTGGACGCTGACCGAGCAGGCCGCCCTCTGCGAGATCCCGGCGCCGCCGTTTAAGGAAGCCGCGCGCGCTGCCGCGTTCCGCGACAAGCTCGCCGCCCTTGGCGTTCAAAAGCTGCGCATGGATCGCGAAGGCAACGTGATCGGCGAGATCACGGGCACCGGCCCGGGACCAACGTTGGTGTTGAGCGGTCACCTGGACACGGTGTTCCCCGAAGGGACCAACGTGAAGGTGAAGCGCGAAGGCACCAAGCTCACGGCCCCCGGCATCGGTGACGACTGCCGCGGACTGGCGGCGGTTCTGGCCACCACTCGGCAGATTATTGCCAACAAGATCCCGTTCACCGGTCGCTTGCTGGTGATCGGGACGATGGGCGAGGAAGGTCCGGGCAATCTCCGCGGGGTCCGCGCGCTGTTCAACGGTCCGCTCAAGGATTCGATCGACATGTTTATCTCGATCGACGGCACGGGCTTCGGCATCACGAACGGAGCGGTGGGCAGCAATCGCTATCGCGTGACCTACAAGGGACCGGGCGGGCACAGCTACGGCGCGTTCGGCATGCCGAATCCCCTGCATGCCATGGGCCGTGCGATCGCGAAGATTGCCGAGCTCGAAGCGTCGACGAATCCGAAGGTCACGTTCAACGTCGGCCTCGTGTCTGGCGGGACGTCGGTGAATTCCATTTCCGCCGAAGGCGTGATGGACATCGATCTGCGCAGTGAGTCGGCGGCCGCGTTGGCCGACATCGACGCCCGATTGCAAACGGCGCTGCGTCAGGCCCTCGCCGAAGAGAAGGCGCGCTGGCCGAAGTCGACGGTGCCGTTGGCGCTGGTGATCGATACGACCGGCCTCCGTCCAGCGGGGACGACGGCAGATACGTCGTTCATCGTACGCACCTCGTTGGCCGCAGCCCGCACGATGAACGTGTATGCTCCGCTCACGATCTCAAGCACGGACGCGAACATCCCGATTTCCAAGGGCATCGCCGCGGTTACGCTCGATGGCGGCGGGGTGGGTCGCGGTGCGCACTCGCTCGACGAGTCGTACGACGATCGCACCGACGGCTACAAAGGCCCGCAGTGGATTCTGCTGGTCGTGATCGGCCTGCTGACTACGCGCTAGCGAAAGAGCGCCGGCAGCTCGTCGATCGAAAGATCCCGCGCTGCCGGCAGGAGTCCCGACAGGAAGGCCGCCTCACCTAGCAGCGCCGCCGCGTGTGCACCGGCCGCCCGGCGCTCGCGAATGGATGTATCGTGATTGGCCTTGCTGAGCTTCCGGCCATCCGGATGCACGAGCAGCCCATGATGCCACCATTGCGGTGGCTGCTCGCGACCAAGCAGTGCGGCGAGCTGCAGCTGACGACCCGTACTGTCCAGCAGGTCCTCCCCGCGAATCACGACGTCGATGTCGTGTGCCATGTCATCGACGGCGACCGCGAATTGATAGGTCCATTGCCCGTGTCGATCGCGCACGAGCAGGTCGCCGCACTGCTCGGCGGGCGACTGCTGCATGTGGCCGAGTCGCCGATCCTCGAACGGCTCGATGCCGTTGGCGATGTGCACGCGACGCGCGAGCGATTCGCCCTCGGCATGACGGGCGCCACGACAGGTGCCTGGGTAGCGAGGCTCCTCACCCGGTACGTGTGGTGCGAGGCGCGCGATGTCGCGTCGCGTGCAGGTGCACACATAGGTGAGATCGCGAGCACTCAGGGCGGCGAGCGCGGCGACATAGCGATTCTCGTTATCCGACTGTCGCTGTGGATGCGGGTGTGGCGTTCCGTGTCGCGCCGCGCGAAAGCTGTCCGTACGGCCGATGTCCGGCACGAAGCCGAGCCAGTCGAGGTCGTCGAGCAGCGCCTCCTCGTACTCAGCGCGGCATCGCGTGCGATCGTGGTCCTCGATTCGCAGCAGGACGTCGCCGCCGAACGCCCGCGCGATGCCCCACACATGGATCGCGTTGACGACGTGGCCGAGGTGCAGATACCCGGTCGGTGCCGGCGCGAAGCGGGTGCGCCAAGCCACCGACTACTTCCAGCTGGTGATGTCGGCGTTGTCGCTTTGGCCGCCGGGCTGACCGTCGGCGCCGTACGTGAGCAGATCGTAGCTGGCCGGATTTATCGTGCCGGGCGCGACGTACAGGTACGCACGGCCCCATGGATCATTAGGGACGGGCTTGCGCAGATACGGCTCCGTCCAGCCACTGGGCGGATCGATCATTGGCTTCTGCCACAGCGCAGCCAGCCCCTGCGTGGTGGTCGGGTACCGCCCATTGTCGAGCCGATACGCATCGAGCGCGGTGCCGAAGCTCTCGATCTGCGCTCTGGCCGTCGCCACGCGGGCGTCGTTCACATTGCGAAAGAGACTGGGGGCCACAAAGGTGGCGAGCACGGCGATCACGACGATCACCACGAGCACTTCGATGAGCGTGAAAGCACGCCGGGAGGGAAACGGGAGTCGCCGCATGTGGCTGAAAGCTCTCCGCCCCGCGCTCACGTGGCAACTCGCACGCGAGATTTGATGCGAAACCGGACCGACGTCACTCCCCGCGAATTCGCAGCGAATCCGGTGCGAACAATCGCGGATCCACCCATCCTGTCACATCAGGGGAACGCACCTGACGCCACCCAGCGCGATCGGTGCCGAGCATCGCACGCGCGGCGGGCTTGATGACGCCAATCACTTCCCCTCCGCGACTCGCATCATTGCGCACGTTGACCCAGGTGCGGGCGACCGCAGGCGTCCACGTGATGCTGTCGACAGCGCCTGCCACGGGCGCGGCGAGGCGGTCCTGGAGCCTCGTCGGCACCGCCGTCGCGGAGAGCCTCGCCTCGACGGGCACGCGCGGTGACGGCATCACGCCATCGCTGGTGGCGACCTGACGGACCGCTATGGACTCAGCGCTCTGGTCCGGCATGAGATCGACGCGGGAGGGCGCTCCGTACCGCCACGCGGCGGCCGCGACGGTGACCGACAGCAACACGGCCGCGGCGGAGCGCCACACGGTCGGCGACGGCCAGGTGGCCTTGGGCAACACGCCGCACCAATGACAGGTGGCATCGAAGCGGTGCATGATTCCGCAGCCACGGCAGCGCGACAGTTTCACCCGATCGCCGCGACTGTTCTGCAGCTGGAACGGGTGTCTGCAGCGCGGACACTGCGAGGCAGCGACCAACGCTTTAGAGCCACATGCGGTGCAGCGGAGAAACGCCATGAGAGCGAACGGCCGAAGAAGCGATCCGTACGATGAAGACCACAATCCCGCCTCCCGTTCGGAGGCGTGCACCAAGCAACTCGCGGCTATCTGAGTGACCATTGGACGAAGGTCTCCGCAACCACCCCATAATCATTGGACGGCAATCGACGCCGCGCTACGTGATAGCGGGCAAAATATCGGCATTGGCGCATGGGACCTTAGCCCGATCAGCGTCCCTTGCCACGGCACGGGGAGCCGGCCGCCCGTGTACCGAACCAACGGCGCTACAGCAGCGTGGGATTACGCCGCCACACGGACACCGTGAGCGCGGTGGCGAAGGTGACCCACGCGAGATACGGCACGAAGAGCACCCCGGCGATTTGGTCGCGACGCCAGAAGAGCACGAGCGTGACGGCAACCGAGAGCCAGAGGCATACGACTTCGATCGTGGCACCAAGTCCGGTGCGTCGGACAAAGAAGAAGTAGCTCCACGCCATATTGAGTGCGAGTTGCAGCGCATAGCACGCCAACTCGACCTTGGCCCCGCGGAACCCCGCGTCACGCCAGACGCGCCACGCGGCGGTTCCCATCAGGATGTACAACAGCGTCCAGGCCGGGCCGAAGAGCCACGCGGGCGGGGCCCAGGAGGGCTTCTGCATCATCGCATAGAACGCGCCGGACTCCTTGGCGGTGACGGCACCACTGATGGCCGCGAGGCTGGTCCCCATGATCCAGGCGATCAAGCTCGGAATTGATTGCAGCATGTGTGGAAAGATGATCGAACGGACGGACCAGCGGCAGGGAGGATCGGTTTTCACCGGCCATCGGTGGCGTTCCATCACCCAGCGTTGCCGTTGCGTAGAGCTGGTGGCACTATTGCCGGGCGCCTTTGGCCCGCCCCCCCGTACCGGATCTTTATGCATCTCCCTCGTGAATTCCTCCTCGGCGTCCTGCTGACCGCCGCGGCGAGTACCGCCACGGCGCCGGTCGCCTTGGCGCAGCAGACCCCGCCCGCCGGCGCTGCCGCGCAGCCACCCGCTGAAGGCGCGGCTGGTGCCGGCGCGGCTGCGCGCCGCGGTCCACGCCCCTATGCGCAGGTTATCCCGGCGCGGGCGCACACCGAGCGAGGTGGCATTACGGTGCACCGCGTGGATGACCGGTACTTCTTCGAGGTCCCCGACTCGCTCGTGGGGCGCGACTTCCTGATGGTGACGCGCGTGGCGGGCGTGCCGGCCGGCGCTGGCGGATTCCAGAGTGCCGGCAGCTCGCTGAATGAGCGACTGATCCGCTGGGATCGCGTGAATGACCGCGTGCTCCTAAAGAGCGTGAGCACGGGCGCGGTGGCCGATGACTCGCTGCCGATCGCGCGCAGCGTGGCGCAGAACAACTATCCGGCCATCATCGGCGCCTTTCCGATTGCGGCGTTTGGACGCGATAGCGCGGCGTATGTGATCGATGTGACCGACTTTTTTGCGAACGATAATCCCGCCACGTCCGGTCTCGATGCCAACGCGCGTCGCACGTACGGGGTACGCCGGTACGACGCGGCGCGCAGCTATATCAGCAGCGTGCGCGGCTTCCCGATCAACATCGAAGTGCGTCAGGTACAGACCTTCGATGCCGCCACGCCACCCAACGACGCCGACGGTGGTACGGTGACGATGGAAACGCGGCAGTCGTTCGTGCTGCTGCCAAAAACGCCGATGCGTCCGCGCTACGCCGACGCGCGCGTGGGGTACTTCTCGGTGGACCGCGTGAATTACGGGCTCGATGTACTCAAGGCCGAGAGCCAGGAATTCATCACGCGCTGGCGTCTCGAGCCGAAAGATCCGGCGGCGTATGCGCGCGGAGAACTGGTAGAGCCGGTCAAGCCCATTGTGTACTACCTCGACCCCGCCACCCCGACGCGCTGGAAGCGATACGTGCGCGAGGGTGTGGAGAACTGGCAGAAGGTGTTCGAGAAGGCGGGGTTCAAGAACGCCATCCTTGCCAAGGATGCGCCCACCAAGGCCGAAGATCCCGACTTCGATCTTGACGACGCGCGCTACTCCATCGTGCGCTGGGCAGCAAGCCTTACGCGCAATGCCACCGGTCCTCACACGCACGATCCGCGCTCCGGCGAGATCATCAACAGCGAGATCACGTGGTATCACAACCACATGCGCTCGTACCGCAACTGGCTGATGATGGAAACCGGTGCGGCCAATCCATCGGCGCGCACGCTCGACATTCCGGAAGAGCTGATGGGCGAGACGATGCGTCAGGTAATCACGCACGAAATCGGTCACGCGCTGGGGCTGCAGCACAACATGATCGCCTCGGCGTCGTTCCCCGTCGACTCGCTGCGCAGTCCGTCGTTCACGCGCATCTACGGCGTGAGCGCCACCATCATGGATTACGCGCGCCAGAACTACATCGCGCAGCCGGGCGACGGCTTGCAGCCCAAGGACTTCATCCGGCGCGTGGGACCGTTCGACGACTTCGCGATCAACTGGGGCTATCGCGTGATCGCCGTGCCGACGGCGGAAGCCGAGCGGGCCACGCTACATCGCTGGCTCACGCAGCAGACCGGCCCGTTCCCGTATCGCTTCGCGTCGCAGCAACTGGCGGCCGGTGATCCGCGCAACCAAACGGAAGATCTGGGCGACGACCCGATCAAGGCGTCGACGTTCTCGACGATGAACTACAAGCGCGTGCTCCCAAACTTGGTAGCGTGGACGTCGACGCCGGGCGAGGACTACACCGAGCTGCGCGAGCTGTACGAGGAGACGGTATCCCGTTGGTTCGGCAACATGAACCACGTGGCCACGATGCTGGGCGGCGTTGAAGTGGACCTCAAGACGTCAGAGCAGACCGGTGCCGTGTATCGGTTGGTGCCCAAGGCGCGACAGCAGGCGGCGCTGGCCTTTCTCTCCGCCAACGTGATCACGACGCCGGCGTGGCTGTCGCCGCCGGGCATCGCGCAGCGCATCGGGCCGAGCAACGTGGTATCGACGCGTCAGTCCGGTGTGCTCACGTCGCTGCTCACGCCGGCGCGCCTTGGGCGCTTGGCGGAATCGGAGAAGTACGACGTGGTGAACGCGTATCCGCTGGCCGAGTACATGGCCGATCTCAAGCGCACGGTGTTCAGTGGCAACGCGCCAGACGCCGGCCGTCGTCAGCTGCAGCGGGTATACGTGCAGCGGTTGGAGGCGCTCGTGTCTCCGCCCACAGCACCGACCGGTGGACCTCCCGGGGGCGGTGGTGGCGCCGGCGCGCGATTCACCCCCTTCGTGACGGCTCCCGTACTCGCGCAAAGTGACCTGCCCGCCCTTGCACGCCTGCAATTGCGTGAGATCCAGCGCGACGCACGTGCCGCTGCGCTGGCGTCTGCCGGCACGACCAGTCGC
>NSHR01000023.1 GCA_002737115.1 Gemmatimonadota bacterium
CGGTSACCACAGGAAGATTCACGTCTGCACCGTAGTTGCCGCCCTTGTAGTGCACGCCCTGCGGGAAGACGTTGTCGACCGTGCGGCCGTACTGACGCACGAGACGACGCATGTCGCCGAGCCGCTGGCCGCGGCTGAAGGTCCAGAAGGCCTTCTCGCGGAAGTGCAGCGATACGCGGCTGGCTTCCGTACCGGGATCGACCAGCGCCGTCATGGCGGCGGGCTGGATTTCACCAAGCTTCGGCGGCGCGGCGCGCAGCGCGTTGTGAATCGCCAACCACGATGCGGCGTTGCCTGCCTTGAGCGCGGCTTCGGCTTCGATCATGCGCGCATCGACACCGTTGGCCACGTCCACGGCCGAGAACTGCCCCCACATCGTGGTGGTGCGGGTGTAGGTGAGTCCGTCCTGACCGTTGACCGAGCCCGACGTGGGCGTAACCACCGGCAGGCGGTTGTCGCGCGCGGACGCGAACGGGATCGCATTCCGCACGGTGATGAGGCGCGCATTGCCCTCGGCGCTGTCACCCACACTGTAGCGACGGGAGCTGAGCCCCTGTCCCCAGATGGTGTTGGTGCCGGCGTTGGCCGAGAACGTGTGCTGATACTGGAAGGCGGTAGGAATACCCGTGACCAGTGTACCGGCGCCGGCGAAATCGCCGCGGGCCAGCGCGACGCGAGCGCGTACGACGCGCAGGGTCCGGTTCATGAGCACGCTGGCGGCGTCGGTGCCGTTCGCGAACGTGAGCCCGGAGTCGAGCGAGGCGGCCGCGATGGCGAACAGCTCCTGGTTCGATTTCGGCACGCCATCTTCCGGCGGCGTGGCGTTGCCGTTCCCGATCGGCACGCCGTTGCAGAAGTCGGAGGCCATCTGCATCTCGGAGTATCCACGCGCCAGATACATCTCGGCGATGAGCGCGCGCGCGTCAGGACGCACCGCCTTCAACGCGGTGACGGCCTGATCAGCCCGGGTGCGCACGCGATACAGATTGCGGAGCATGCCGGTGATCGAGGAGTTGAACTCCTGAATCTGCCGCTGGTCGGTCTCATCGTTCTGAATGAACGTGGAGCTGGTCGACCATTCATCGGCCAGCAGCCCGCCGAAGAGCCACGTGCTCTCGCCGGCGCCCGTGGTGGAACGGAAGGTGCCAATCGCGCCGTTGGCGACGGCCACCGCCGCTTCCGGCGAGACGACGTCGGACGGGTTGATGATGTCCGGGTCGGTGACCTGGAGGAACTGCTTATTCGCTTCCTGACAGGCAGTGGCCGACATGGCCAGTGCGAGGGTGAGTCCGGTACCCAGGCGTCGCGGCATGGTGGACCGGCCCGTGGAGTTGATCTTGGTCATGGGGCGATTCTCCTAGTAGCCGACGTTGACGCGGAAGATGAAGTAGCTGGGCGGGCCGACCGTCTGGAACTCGTTGGGCGCTTCCGTGCCAGAGGTGGTATTGAAGCCCGACTCGGGATCGGTGCCACGGTACTTGGTGCTCAGGAACAGGTTACGACCGGTGAGCACGATGTTCAGCGACTTGGCGCGCATGAGCTTGGAGGCAAGCGCCGGAGCGACGGTGTACTGCACCGACATTTCGCGCAGACGGACGAACGCGCCCGGCTGGAAATAGCCGTCAAGCGTGCGGGCGGGATGCTCGTTGGCCGCGATATTCGTGGCTTGGTCAATGAAGTCTGCCTTCAGGTCGAGGCGACCGGCACAGTTCGGACGGGTGCAGCGAATGCGCTCCGTGTTGTTGTACCACTTGTTGCCGCTGCGGTAATCGAACATGGTGCTGATGCGCAACTTGCGGCTGAAGAGATCCCAACCCGAACCTAGCGTGACCGAGTAGCGAGGCGCCGCATATCCACGGAAGATGGCCGAGTCGCCAACGAACACTTCGTTGCGTGCGGCATCGGCGAAATACGTGAGCAGTCCGTCGCCGTTCTTATCGTCCCAGCCCGTGATCGGTCGTGCCCAGAGCCCCGAGATCGGGTAACCAGCCACGATGCGCGAGGTCGTACCAACCTGCGGCGGGTTGTCGCCGAGCGACACCACCTTGTTGTCGTTGGCCGAACCGGACAGGTTGATGTCCCATCCCAGCCTGTCCCCCTGCAGCAGCTGCGCATTGATCGCGACTTCGACACCGGCGTTCTTCACCGAGCCCAGGTTGCGAAGCTGCGAGGTCACGGAGCCATACGACGGCGGGAGCACGGCGCTGATGAGTGCGTCCTGCGTGATCTTGCTGTAGTACGTGGCGTCGAGGTTGAGGCGTCCGCCAAACATCCCGACTTCGAAGCCCGTTTCCTGCTCGCCCGAGCGTTCTGGCTTGAGGTTGTCGTTGCCAAGCGCCGCCTGAATGACCGTGGGCTGATCGGCCCCCGCGATGCTTGTGCTGTTCGCCGTGAAGTAGCGAATGGCGTCGTTCGGACCGGGCTGCACGCCCGACTGACCGTAGGCGTAGCGCAAGCGCACCGAGTTCACGAAGCCCGGCGCCTTCCACCACTCTTCCTGCGAGATCAGGTACGAGGCGGAGGCTTTCGGATACAGGATGCTCTGGAAATTCGTGCCGAAGGCGGAGTTCTGGTCGCTTCGCACGGCCGCCGTAAGGAAGAGGCGATCACCGACGTTGATGGCCTGCTCCACGTACACGCCGAACGTCCGCTGAATCGTGGTGCCTTCGCTGACCGACGGGATCGTGCCTGAGCCGACGATCTGCGAACCGGGCGCCAGCTGCGTGGAGCCCGTCTGCGCGAACGAGGACTCATAGCCGATGTACTGCGCGCCGCCCGTGGTCTTCAAGTTCAGATTGAAGAGATTGTACGTGGCGGTGGAGCCGAGATCGACCGTGACGTTGTTGGTGTTCACCCGGTTGAGGCCGCGGGCACCGAGTCGCGTGGTGGCGGTGAGCGGCGGACCTTCGCCGCGCAGCAGCAGGTTTTCATCGCTGCGGCCGGTGAAGTCGCTACCCACCGTGGCGCGGTTCGCGAGCCAGCTATACGGACGCCAGTTGGCGCCGGCCGACCAGATGAAGCGATTCACCTCTTGGCCAGTCTTTTCCTGCCACATATATCCGGGGGTCCAGGCACGGTAACCCAACAGCGGCGTATTGAGACCGGACACGGTGCCGTTCTCGCGCGTGCCCGGACCACCGAACAGGTGCGAGCCGAGGCCGGCCGTGGCGTTCGACTCGAGGGAGTAGCGCTGGTTCACGTTGATGAAGTTCGTCGCAACGGCCAAGTCGAGCTTGGGGGACACCGCGGCGTTCAGATTCATACGCAGCGACTTGCGGGCCATCACGTTGGGACGATCCGTCCACGGGCGCAGCGGCAGGTCGCTGGCGGCGAACCGATCGCGCTCGAACTGCGGCAGCGACAGCACGCCGGTTTCCTTCTCATCTTCCACGGAGAAGAAATAGCGGACGGCTTCCGTACCACCGGAGACCTGAGCACCCATCTGACGACGGTCACCGGTGCCAACCGGCGTGAGGTCCTTCTCGTCGAAGATGTTGAGCGACACGGTGGAATCGGCTTTGCACACGCCGGTGCCGACCGTCTGCAGACTGCAGCCATTCGTGCGCGACGACACGCCGGACGTGCCCGTTTTCGCGAAGAGGCTGTAGGCCGACGGATAGTAGTTCTTGTCGAACAACGTGCCGCCTTCGCCATATACGTTCCAGCGGGCGGCGCCGGCACGACCCTTCTTGGTCGTGACCAGGATCACCCCGTTGGCGGCGTCGGTACCATAAAGCGTAGCGGCCGACGGTCCCTTCACGATTTCGATGTTCTCGATCTCTTCCGGATTCAGGTCACCCACGCGGCTGGCGTTGTTGCCACCCGTCGTGCCGCCGCTGCCGGTGGCCGTGTTGAACGCTGCATTGTCGCTCGTCATACGAATGCCGTCGATGATCCAGATCGGCTCGTTGGACAAGCTGACCGAGTTCATACCACGCACGCGGATGCGCGAACCGGTGCCGGTCTGCGAGCCACTGGTGACCGTGACGCCGGGGGCGCGCGAGTTGAGCAGGTCGCTCAAGTTCGACACGGGGGCCGCCTCGAGCACCTTCGACACGTCGATGTTGGCGGTGGCGTTGCCGATTTCCACGCGGCGCTGTTCGCCGGTGGCCGTCGTCACGACAGCCGCGAGGTTGACGGCCGCCGTGGCCATCGCGAACTCGAGGGTAACCGTTTGACCGGCCGCGATCGGTACGCGCTTCGTCTGCTCGGTGTATCCGACACGCAGCACGCGAATCGTGTACTCGGCGGCGGGAATGCCGCGCAGCGACAGCCGGCCATCGACCCCGGTGGCACCGGCGAAGGTGGTTCCGACCAGAAACACACGGGCAGCTTCGACCGGGCGCTGGTTCGCAGCGTCAGTCACACGGACGGATAGCGTGCCGGGCCCGCTTTGCGCGCGGGCTTGCGGAACGGCTACCGCGATCGTGCCTGCCAATGCCAGCAGGGCACGCCAAGGGTGTTGCATGAGCGGGTCTCCTTGTAGGTGGGATGGAACTCGAGCGCCAGCGGGCGGCGGCCGGTGACCCGGATGCCGTGGAGCGACAATCGTCTCAATGGTGTCCGACGGGCACGTAACGTGTAAAGGATACAATGCGTTGCATACCTATGCGAGCTGCATGAGCCTGCAGCTGACGGCGCCGAACGACAGCTGCAGGTGCTAATTTTCCGAATCGCAGTAAAACGCCGGACGGGTCAGAACTTCCCGCTCTACTCGCCACCGATTCCGCACCGCTCACACGTGCCTACGTCATACTTATTCGCTGTCCTGTTGCAGGTCGTGCAGCCGGTGCCCCCGCCGCCGTTGTCGCCGTTGGCGCCGTTGGCGGCCTCTCCGGCTACCGGGGCGCCGGCCGCCGGGGCCTCCACCGCCACGAACAGCGCAGCCGGTGGTTCGCGTCACGCGGGGGCCGTGTTCCACGGGCGCCGGGGTGAGCTCACGGTGACCACCCCCCGGCGCGACGCGGCCGTGGTGGTCGACGGAAGGTTTGATGAACCGGCGTGGGCCGACGCCGCGGTGCTGACCGGATTCTCGCAGTTCTTCCCGACCGATGGCCTCGCCGCACAGGACAGCACCGAGGTGCTGGTGTGGTACTCGCCCACCGAACTGCACGTCGGCATCCGCGCCTTCGCCGCCCCGGGCAGCGTGCGGGCCACGCTCGCCGACCGCGACAAGATCTCGGCCGACGACAATGTGCAACTGTTCCTGGGCACATACAGCGACAGCCGGCAGGCGCTGGTCTTCGCGGTGAATCCTTTCGGCATTCAGAGCGATGGCGTGCTCACCGAAACCGGCTCGGTGTTGGGTGGAGGATTCACCAGTACCACGGCCAAGGCGCGTGAGAGTTCCGATCTCGCCCCCGACTACGTGTGGAAGTCGAAGGGGCAACTCACCGATTTCGGCTATCAGGTGGAGCTCTCGATCCCGTTTAAGAGTTTGCGGTACCGCGCCGGCGACGAACAGCGATGGCAGCTGAATATCGCGCGCACGGTGCAGATCACGGGGCACGAAGAGACGTGGACGCCGGCCCTTCGCGGCGCGGCGAGCTTTCTCGCGCAATCGGGTGTCCTAGCTGGACTGCGCGACTTGCGGCGCGGACTCACCGTGGACGTGATTCCCACCATCACGTCGAGTGCGGTCGGCACACGCCCCACGAGCGGCGCGGCGTGGGACTACAACGGTGGTCGCCCGGAGCTGGGCGGCAGCGTACGCTGGGGCGTCACCAGCAATCTCACCATCGCCGGCACGGCGAATCCCGACTTCTCACAGGTCGAGGCGGACGCCACCCAGTTCTCCTACGATCCGCGTCAGGCGGTGTTCTTTCCCGAGCGCCGTCCGTTCTTTCTGGAAAGTCAGGAGCAGTTCACCACCCCGAACCGGCTGATCTACACGCGTCGCATCGCGCAGCCGGTGGCCGCCAGCAAGCTCACCGGCAAATACGGCGGCTTCGATATCGGCGTGCTGTCGGCGGTGGACAACCAGGACGCGTCGTTCAGCCAGACGCATTCGCCGCTGTACAACATCGTGCGCCTGCAGCGCGATCTCGGGGCGCAGAGTCGCATGGGCATAGCGTACACCGATAAGATCGACGGCCAGCGCTGGAACCGCGTGGCCGGCGTGGACGGCCGCCTCGTGCGTGGCATCTACAACCTGCAGGGTCAGGTGGCGAGCAGTTTCACCAGCAGCGACACCGGCATGCGCCGCGCGCCCCTGTTCGACGTGAGCGCGTCACGAAACGGTCGCCGTTTCGTGGCCCGGTACGCCATGAATGGTATCAGCCCGGACTTCGACGCCCAGTCGGGATTCATCGCGCGCCCGGGCATTGCCAACATCTCCGCGACGCATCGCTGGAATTTCTACGGCAAGCCCAAAGCCTTAGTGGAGCTGTTCAGCCCCGAGCTGTACGTGATGGGCCGCTATCAGTACGACAACTTCGTGAACGGCGACGGCTCACAGGATCGGCAGCTGCACCTGCGTGCGAACACCCGACTTAAGCGTGGCTGGCAGATCGGCACGCAGCTGCTGCTCGAGGTGTTCGGGTATGACCCGTCGTTGTACACGAACTACGTGCTGTTGCAACCGCGGAGCGCGGGACGCATCGACACGCTGGCGTACGCGGGCACGCCAAAAATCGGCAATCGCGACTGGGTGCTCTCGATCGGCACGCCGGAGTTCCGTCGGTTCAGCTACAGCGGCTTCGGCATCGTGGGCTACGACGAGAATTTTCAGGAGTGGAGCTCGTCGCGCATTTTCAGCTTGCAAAACACGCTGAACCTGCGCCCCACCGAGCAGCTGCGCGTCGCGGCCACCTGGAACTACGATACGTTCGACCGACGCAGCGACGGCACGCGCGTGCTCACGCGGAACACCCCTCGCATCCGCACCGAGTATCAGGTCACGCGGCAATTCTTCGTGCGGGTGATCGGCGAGCGCTCGGTGGTCACACAGGATTCGCTGCGTGACGATACGCGCACCGAGGCGCCGATCTACCTGCGCAGCGCGAGTGGCGCCCTCACGCGGGCGGCAGCGTTCGAGCGTACCCGCGCCCGCATCGACGTGCTGCTGTCGTATCTGCCGTCACCAGGCACCGTGGTGTACCTCGGCTATGGTGACGCGTTGGCGGCCAATCGTCCGGCCGGACCGGAGCGGTTGCAGCGCACGCGCGATCAGTTCTTCATGAAGCTGAGCTATCTGTTCCGGGTGCAGTAGCGCGTAGCGATCGTGCCCTATGAACGAAGAAGCCCCGGTCGAGCGATGCTCGACCGGGGCTTCGTTCATTCGGAACCGCGCAGACTAGTTGCGACGTCCCTGCAGACGCGAGAGCAGGCGCAGGAGTTCGAGGTAGAGCCAGATCAACGTGACCATGAGTCCGAACGCCGCGAACCACTCGAGCTGCTTGGGCGCTCCCGACTGCACGCCCTGTTCAATGCGATCGAAGTCGAGCACGAGGTTAAGCGCCGCGATACCGGCGATGGCGAGGTTGATGCCAATCGCGAGCGGGCCCGACGAGGTGAAGTATCCGATGGAGACGCCGAACAGTGACAGCAGCATCGAGCCGAGATAGAACAGGCCAATCCCGATCATGGCGGCGAACATCATGCGCTTGAACCCTTCCGTGGCGCGCAGGATGTTGAAGCGATACAGCAGGAACACCGAGGCGGCCACGCCGAACGTGAGCAGCACGGCCTGCTGCGGCAGTCCCGCGAAGCGCAGGTTGTACAGCGCCGAGACCGCGCCCAGGAAGATGCCCTGCAGCGACGCGTAGATCGGTGCACTCCACGGTGCCGTCTGCGGCTTGAAGCTGGCGATCATGCCGACGACGAGACCGCCGACGCCGCCAACCAGCATGGCGGGCATGAGCAGGTCGAGGTTACCGGTGGCAAACTGCTGCCAGGTGACCGTGGCCGAGAAGAGCACGACCGCGAGCAGGATCGCAGCCTTGCCCGCCACGCCGGCGGTGGTCATAGAACCCGAGCGCGAGCCAGCAGCGGTGGCGCGTGCCGCGTCGGCCAGGCGGGACAGAACGGGATTCGTAGTGCGCATAGTCGATCGTCGTCGAAAGAGGTGAATCAGCGTACACCGGCAAGATACCCCAAAGTGCGCCGTCTGGCCGCCCTTGATCCATCAACTTTTTCTGATATGATTCCCGATATGCCGACGATGCCGCTCGATCTGTCTCGTTCCACCAGCATCTTCCACGCCCTGTCCGACGAGACCCGCCTGGCGGTCGTCCAGATGCTGGGCGATGGCGAGCGGTGCGTCTGTGATTTACAGGCGGCCTTGGACGTGGCCCAGTCCCGCCTCTCCTTTCACCTCAAGGTGCTCAAGGAGGCGGGCCTCGTGACCGACCGGAAGGACGGGCGATGGTCGTACTACACGCTGGTACCTGACGCCCTAACCGAAGCCCACGATATCGTGCACACGTTGGCCTCGCCGCGCGCGGCGGGCTGTGTCCCTCGCTCGAGGCTGACCATATGACCGCTCCTATCGGCATTACTCCCCGAACGTCCTCCGCGCCGGCCGACATCACGGAGATCGTCCGCGAGAAATACGGTGCGGCCGCGCGCCGGGTGCTCGACATCAACGAGTCGGCCCCCGGCTGCGGCCCGACCAGCTCCTGCTGCGGCGGCACCGAGTTCAACGGATCAGTGGATCCGATTACGTCAAACCTGTACGTGAACGGCGAGACCGATGAGTTGCCCGACGCCGCTGTATTGGCGTCGCTGGGCTGCGGCAATCCGACGGCGCTGGCGCAGCTCGAGACCGGACAGGTCGTGCTCGATCTGGGATCGGGCGGTGGCATTGACGTGATTTTGTCAGCACGACGGGTTGGGCCCACCGGCAAGGCGTACGGCCTCGATATGACCGACGACATGCTCGCCCTGGCGCGACGAAACGCCGCCGAGGCCGGAATTCCCAACATCGAGTTCCTGAAGGGTCAAATCGAGGCGATTCCACTGCCCGACAACAGCGTCGATGTGATTATCTCGAACTGCGTGATCAACCTGTCAGGCGACAAGCGCCGCGTGCTCGCCGAAGCGTTTCGTGTGCTGAAGCCGGGCGGCCGGTTCGCAGTCAGCGACGTCGTGGTTCGCGGCGACGTGCCCGAGGCGGTGCGCCGCAGCATGGAGCTCTGGGTGGGCTGCGTGGCGGGCGCCCTCGAGGAGACGGAGTTCACGCGCCTGCTGGCCGACGTCGGCTTCGTGGACGCCTCGGTGGAACCGACCCGTTTCTATCGCGGTGAAGACGCTCGTCAGTTTCTCGCCGAAAGCGGGGTGGACGTGAGCGCGCATCTCGACGAGATCGATGGCAAGTTCATGGCGGCGTTCGTGCGGGCGCAGAAGCCGGGCACCAGCGCGTGAGCGTTGCCAAGTGCTTGTGGCACTCCGAGCCGACGTAACGCACCAACGCCGCTCCCTTACGGGATCGGCGTTGGGCGTTCAGACAGGTCGTTGTTCACGTAATGCTGCAACAGCTCCTCGGCGGCGGGGAGATACGCCTCAACCGGTGGCAACCCACCATCGAGGTTGGGTCCCGCATCGCGAAAGACGGCCGCGATGCCATGCGCCAGCGCATCCACGTCGCGATGTTCGTGCACGCAGGCGTCGAGCAGCATGACGAGATAGCTCGCCAGCACCTCAGGCGTCGGCTCGCGCACCGATCGCCAGCCGATGCGCTCGAGCCCACGCGTGAGCACCAGCGCCGCGCCGCCGCCACCAAGGCCGGTGTCGGCGCGAAAGCGGGCGCTCAGGGTGTCGAAACGAATCACGACGTCGGCGCTACTGCGCGACCACGCTAGAGCTCAACGCCTTCGTGAGGCGATATAGGAACTCCTGCCCTTCGTAGTAGCTCTTGATGCCCATGCGCTCGTCGCGGCCGTGTGCGCGCGCATCGACGGTGGGATCGGAGAACAGTCCCGATACGCCGAAGGCGGGCACGCCGAGGGCGCGGAAGAAGCGCGAGTCGGTGGCACCGGTGCTCATGGTGGGGATGATCGGCATTTCGCCCCAGAGCTCCTTGGTAATGCGCGCCACATTCTGCATCAGCTCAGGCAGCAATGCCGACGGCGGCGAGGCCGGTCGCTGCGACCGGATGATCACCTGCACCGTCGTGTCGCCGATCGCCTTCGCCAGCTCGGCCTGCACCTGCGGCGCGGTCTGCGTGGGATACACGCGGCAGTTCACGTTGGCCTCGGCCAGCTGCGGGAGTGCGTTCGTGGCGTGACCCCCTTTGAGCTCGGTCGCGACGCACGTGGTCCGCAACATCGAGTTGTACTTGGGATCGGCGGTGACCACCGCAATGGCCGCCTTGTCGGCCGGATTCGCCACCAGCGCCTTCATGCCCTTCCCCATCGCGGGCTCTTCCAGCGCGGCCGTCTGCGAGAAGAAGGCACGCGTCACCTCGTTGAGCTGAATGGCGAACGTGTAGCGCCCGACCTTCGAGAGCGCATCGGAGAGCGAGGTGATCGCGTTGTCGTCACGCGGTACCGAGGAGTGTCCACCTTTGTTCGTCACCCGCAGCGTGAAGTTGGTCGTGATTTTCTCGGTGGCCTGCACGCTGTTGAACAACGGCTTGCCATCGCGCAACGTGCCGCCGCCACCTTCGTTGATGACCAGCGCGGCGTCCAGCAGCTCCTTGTGATTCTTGAGCAGCCAGTCCACCCCGTTGGCCGGACCGCTCTCCTCGTCCGCCGTGAGCGCAATGATGATATCGCGATCGGGCACGAACCCTTCGCGCTTCATACGATACACGTTCGCCACGAAGATCGACGCCATCGCCTTGTCGTCGGCCGTTCCGCGACCGTAGTAGTAGCCCTCGCGCTCGGTAAATACGAAGGGATCCAGGTCGGGCGACCAGTCGGCCTTGAGGGCTTCGACGACATCAATGTGCGCCAACAGCAAGAGTGGTTTCGGTGCGTTGGGGCCACCTTTACCACGAATGCGCGCCACCACGTTGTGCTTTTCCGGGCGCGGTCCGCCAACGAAGATGTCGGCCTCCGGGATACCGGCGGCCTTGAAACGCGCCGCCATGGCCACGGCCGCGGTCGTGATATTGCCCGTCTCCACGCCGGTGTTGATCTCGACGAGTTCTTTGTAGATCTCGCGGGAGAGCTGCTGTTGGGCGGTGAGGGCGGCCGGATTGAAGATCGGCGCGCGCGATTGCGCCCCAACCTGCGACGAGGCAGTCAAGGCCGCTGCGAGACCAACGAGGGGCAGGCAAAAACGACGCATGGGAAGTCCACCAGTGGGACGTGAGAAGGCGATCGGCATCAGTGCGTGCCGTCGATTGAAAAGGCGATCAGTTCGGCGTTGTCACCACCACCGGTGGCCAGCACGATGTATTGCACGCCGTTCGCGCAACGATACGAGATCGGGTTAGCGTAGCCGCGCCCGGCCGGGAGTTCGAATTGCCACTTCACGGAGCCGTCGCGGGTATCGAGCGCATACAGTACCGAGCCTCCGCCAGTGGCGAAGATCAGTCCTCCCTTCGTGACGGTGCCACCAACGGCGCCAGCCACGCCGAGCGGCGGCAGCTTCACGTTCTTGAGCAGTGGGTGATTGCGGATCGCCGGTGTGTCGCCGAGGGTGACCTGCCAGCGGCGCTTGCCGGTGTCGAGGTTGATCGCGGTCATGGTGCCATACGGCGGCTTGATCAGCGGCAGCTGTTCGGGCGGCGCATGATCCGCTTTCCCCGAGTCGGGATCGGCCGTGACGCCGAGGCCACTGCGCACCAGGTCGACCGTATACTCGAACCCGATGGTGTCGTTGGGCACGCCCTTTTGCACCCGATAGACGACCGGGTTGTCGGTGCCCTTCACGTACAGCGTGTGCGTTTCGGGATCGTACGAGGTGTTGCCCCATCCCGCTCCCCCGATCGAGCCTGGCATCACGATCGTGCCTTCGAGTGACGGCGGGGTGAAGATCGGGCCGCTTCGATACTTGGAGAACACTTCCAGCGCGCGGCGCTTGAGCTCCGGCGTGAAATCGATGAGATCCTGCTCGCTGACGGTTTGCCGCGTGAAGGGCGCCGGCATAGTCGGCATCGGTTGGGTGAGCGCGGCGCGCTCGCCCGGCACGTCGCTCTTGGGTACGGGGCGCTCCACGATCGGCCAAATCGGCGCGCCGGTCTCGCGATCGAAGACGTAGATCCACGCCGTCTTCGAGGGCACCGCGACCACATCGCGCGGCTTACCGTTCCAGGTAATCGTGGCGAGCACGGGCGGCGCCGGCAGGTCGTAGTCCCACAGGCCATGGTGCACGATCTGATAGTGCCACACGCGCGCGCCGGTCTGGGCATTCAACGCCACGACCGACTCGGCGAACAGGTTATCGCCCTTCCGATCGCCGCCGTACCAGTCGTTGGTGGGCGTCGACACCGGCAGGAAGAGCAGTCCACGCGCCGCGTCGAGGCTCATGGGTGCCCACACGTTCGTGTGGCCCATGTACTTATATGAGCCGTCCTCCCACGTATCCCAGCCGACCTCACCGGAATCGGGCACCGTATGAAAACTCCACACGCGCTTGCCGGTGTGCACGTCGAACGCCTGCACGTCGCCGGGCGGATCGTTGCGATAGCGGATGCGATCGCCCACGCCGTTCCCCACAATCACCAGATCGCCATAGACCACTGGCGGAGACGTGTTGGTGTACTGCAACTGGTTGACAGCGCGACGCAGCTCTTTGGTGAGATCGACTTCCCCGTTGACGCCGAACGACGGAATGGGTTTGCCCGTTGCGGCATCGAGCGCGATCAACTTCCAGCGCGCGTTGATGAAGATCCGTCGCTGTGTCGGCGACGCCCAGGTGGCCACCCCGCGGTGCACGAATCCGGTGCCGTTCGACGGCTGCCCGGTGCGCCACATTTCGGGATCGAACTTCCACAATTCGCGACCGGTGCGCGCATCGAGCGCGGCCACCGCCGCGTACGGCGTGGAGACATACATGGTATCGCCGAGCACGATCGGTGATGCCTGAAACAGTCCGGGACGTGCGGCCAGCTGATTCGCGCTGGCGCGCACACTCCGTTCTCCGGTGTTCCATCGCCACGCCACCTTGAGTCGACCCACATTACTGCGGTCGATGTCGGACAGCGGCGCGTACCGCATGGCCCCCGGGTCACCACTGGTGTTGGCCCAATCCACCCGCTGCGCCAACGCCGGCGTAGTGCTGATCACGATTGCCAGCATCGCTGAGCGAAGCACGGCGCGCACTATCGCGCCCT